>JAKEEV010000156.1 GCA_022616395.1 Planctomycetia bacterium
CCGTAGTAGTTGCCTGTCGCGTCGGTGTAGCTCCCATCCGCGCCGTAGTACCCACCGGCGTCGTCGTAATAGCCACCATACTCGTCGGCATACGCCCCGGTTCCAGTGTACGCGGCGGCATCTGCCATTCCCAAGTTGTAAGCATCCTGTGGGTTCATCAGACTCTCCTCTTCGGGTTGGGTACAAATTCACCGCATGCCGGTGAGTGCCTTGAAGTAATCCATGATTCCTTTGAAGTACGCTTCCATGACAGCATCGCTGGACGGGGTGTACGGGGTCGTGGCGAAGGCTGCGAAGGACGGAGCAACTGAAGGCTCGGCGAAGGCTGCGATGTAGGCATCCCCGGTACTCGTGAAGGAGTACGCCCCGGAGTATTCCTCCGGGGTGAGTTCCCGTCGCTGGCCCGTCTTCGGGTCGATCTTCTCGATTTTGACGGCGGCCCCTGTCGCGTCGTCGATCGAAACGACGTACTCGGTAATCTTCTTGACCGGGGGAACAGGTTTTTCGGTGACCGGCAAACTCGCCGGCGGCTTGCTTGCTGGCGGCGTACCTGCCATTGATGTTCCGGAGCTTGGAGCGACCGGCGCGGGCGTTTCCTTCGCTGGTGCGCCGCTTGGTTTCGCGGGCCCTTCTGTCGCCGGCGTTTCGTCTGGTTTCTCGGGCACCGGTTTCTTCTCCTGCTGGCGCTTGTGCGTCGGCTTTCGTTTCCGCTGGTTCGGCTTACTGACTGGGGGAACGACCGGCGGTTCGGTCGCTCCCGCGTCGCCCGATTCTTCGGGTTTGGTTGGTTTCGGGCTCCCTTTCCCGCGGCCGGAGTTCGATCTGTTCTTCGCCACAGCGGTCTCCGCGGGGCCGGCACTGAGTGGGTCCGGGTTACCGCCAGTACTCAGCGGTCGGAGAAGGCCCGGCTCCCGTGAGCCGGGCCGTAGCGTCCGCGACTCCGGCCAAGTATGCGCTCGCGGGGGAATCTTCTTCGGCTGCCGCGGCGTCCATCAGACCGGTTCCGCCCAGCGCAGCGGAGGACACAGCCCAAAGCGCGTCCACCAACCCACTCCCAGTCGCCGAGTCCGGTCCAGGTCCGGCGGGCAGACCAGTGTGCAGAGGCGCAACGGCACTGCTAAAGCCTTCGGTCACTTCCCGCGCGCTGGCCAGCATCGCGGCCTTCAGGGCGGCAGGTGTCATCGTTGGGACGACTTGCTTGATGAGCGCCGCGACCCCAGCCAGTTGGGGTGCTGCGGCCGACGTTCCGCTGAACGCCGCCCAGCCATCGTCTGGCCCTGTCTCGTCCCCGTCGGGGAACACCCCTCCGACCGAGTTCCCCTCGTCGATCTGATCGCCCGGCTGGACCGGAAGCATGATGTAGATGGCCTTCGGCCGCATCCCGACCAGCCCGCACACGTCGGGAACCTGCCGGCCGGGATAAAGATGACTGGAGAAGGCGCTGGAATAGTCCGACGCGGAGAGTTGACCGCGGGGATCCATGAACACGCCGCCCGCCGAGATTACGTCGGGGTGCTGGCCTGGGAAGCCCGCGTGCCCGTTTCCGGCAGAGAAGATAACCGTGATTCCGCTGGCCACCGCCGCCGCAATCGAGGCGGCCAACACCGCGTCCGAAGCGGACATCATGAATGGAGAGTTCGATCCCCAACTACAGGTGATGATGTCTGGCCGAAGCGCGACTGCGATGTTGAACGCTGCGGTCGTGTTCACGAAACTCATCTTGATCGGAGTGAGTTCACACGCGGGGGCAATGGCCAGGATATTCGCTGACTCGCCGGTCCCGTGCCCGGACTCGTCGTCTTCTGGGTTGGACGCGCCGGGAGCCAGCACCACCGGAGCGACGTTGTAACCCTGGGCGGTGAAGTACGGGTGGCGGTACCACCCGGAGTCCACCATCACCACTCGCACCCCCGCTCCGGTGATCCCGTAATTCAGCACTGGGATCGCGTTGGCGGCACTCGCCACTTCGTCGGGAACCCTCAGGTGCCAGTACCTCGGCCGCGGGGGCGTTGGGTTCGGGGTCATGAAGAACCGTGGAACCTCCAGCGCGACTCCTTCGATGGCAGTTGCGAACGGGGTTCCGGTCGTCGCAACCAGACCGGGCAGCGCGGTGTCGGGGGAATCGAGAAAAGTTGATGTGACGCCCGGGGCGACCTCGGTCTCCTTCTCAACGATCTTGGTCCGAAATACCTTCTCGAATAGCTCCGGCGGGCCGGAGAAGTTGATCGCGATCGGGGTTACATTCAAGACGCGAAACCCGGCATTGACCAGTCGCGAGTAGGCTTCACGGACCACTTTCGGCAAGGCCGCGAAGGACCGCACGTGCCGCCGGTTGATGCGCTTGCCGGCCTCAAAAAGTGATACGCCTCCGATTGACCGGGTCGAGGCCTGTGCGAAGATTTCGTTGGGCAAGGCCATCGTTCGTCCGCCCTCTCCATTCGGGGCAGGGGGGTCACCCGCGACCATGAACTCAGGCTTGTTGGCCCGGAGAACTGGGCGAACGATCGTATGACTCTATAATGACAGCTCTTTCTGTATCCGGCTGATCGGGAGCTGTAAAGTAAAAAATGCAGAAAACGTGATTTGAAATGGCCGAAGGAACTTCCTCAAGATGAACAATCTGGGCGCTCTGCGAAAGATCATTCTGGTGCGATAACCTGACACGGCTTTGTCAAGATACAGCGATGAGTTGGAGTATCGGCTCAAGTCGGATCTTCAGCTCAACTCCTGAAGCGCAACGGCAAGACAAGCCACACACAGTTGCCAGGTCGCGTTGTCGAGAAACGAATTGGTCTGCATCGCAGACTACTTCAGGGGTTGCCAGGCCCGAAATCCGGAGGCCGAGTGAACAGAACCACCTGGACGGAGTCACGGAGAGCGGGATCGAGAGCGGAGAGCGGAAGTTCCTCGGCGGGGAAGGGGCGATCTCCGTTCGATTGGGCCCGAACCCCAAAGAACTGTTCAAACTGATCCACCGACCCGGCAATCGAGAAACTGATCCCCACGAACGGGCCGACCTGAAACCCGGCTTGGGCGAACTGCTCTCGGAGGCGCGCTGCGTGTGGTAGGCTCGACGAACTGAGAACGACTTGTGCGGCGATCATCTGACTGCCCTGTTGGCGGGCGATCAATGTTGATGATATCACACCTTACTTGTGCAAAAAAAACTTCGTGTGCAAAACCCGTTGTCCGGGGTAAACGGTCGGCGCGTCGGGGGGGGTGAACTCCGCGCGATCAGTCGCCGGTTGTCATCTTTTCGGGAAGCGAAGCGAGGTAACTACCCTTCCTGTTGAAAAACTGTTGTCGCGAGCAAATCGCAGTGGCTGAAGGATTTGATCGCGGTCGAAGCCTCGGGCGGTTGTCCGAAAATCGGGTCGTGTCCCCCAGATATGCGACCCGACAGGCCAAATCCGACTCGCGGCGTGTGTGGGTTCGGTTCACCAAGTGCGGTGACAACGGGTTGTCACTGGATTGTTCTCGACAGAGATCAACTCACGCGGCAGCGCGGTCGGAGTGTTTGAGCAGTCCACCGAGGCGCACACGACACTTCACCTCGCCAGACGGGAACGGAAGGATTCGCGACTCGACTTCGTCGGCAACAGGAAGCGGTCGGTTGCCACGAGATTGCTGAGAGCGGTCGCAATTGCAAGGGGCGCGGGGAAGTCATGAGAAAAAGTCTCGCGCCTGTTAACCAGATCGGGAGTCAGTTTTTCTGACACACTCACGACCCGGCAGGTACAGGGCGCGCGACTTTTTCGAGTTCGAGTGTTTCACTCGGGGAGATCATAGGTGTCGAACCCACTCCGGCCACTTCACTCAGACGAACAGTGTGAAGTTGTTTTCACGGGGTGTCAGTTTTTCTCACGCACCAAATCGACCGGTGGATGACCAGATGCGAGTGTACGCGAGGTTCGAGGACTACTCTCACCGACCTCGATGACGGCGAAGAGAGCGGGTTTGCGCGAGAGAACCGCATCTGCGGCGAACCACGCCGTGCTGAGGAGTGTGAGCACAAGAAGCGCGGCGAACGTGCTGCCCGGAATCGCGATCCAGGCGAGCGGCAAGAGCACTCCACCGAGCGCCCCAAGCAAACCCACCAAGCCACCCACTGGCCCGACCTCGCGCGGGAAGTGATCGGGAATCATCTTGTAGACGCTCGCCTTGCCCACTCCCATGCCCACTCCAAGTACAAACAGCGCGCCGGTGAAGCCCCACACTCCCAACGCCAGCGGCAGCGAGAGCACGATTCCAGAGGCGAGCATTCCCCAGAATACTGCGGCCATCACCACGCGCGCTCCGAAGCGGTCCGACAGCCATCCGCCGACCGGCCGCAGCAAACTCGCGGGGAACACGAAGCAAATCGCGGCGAGAAAACCGATCCACTTCGAGAGATAGTCGAGATCGGCTTTCACCGCGGGGTTCGCGACCATGTACGCGGTGTATGCTTCGCCTTTGAGGTTCTTGATCGTGTCGAACTCCGCGACCAACTTTTCGCTTAGCCCCAACTGCACTGCAAGGTCGGCGCCGTAGTTGGCGAAATAATACTGCGGCAACACACCGGAGAGCGCAACGTAAGCCCCGAACACCACAGTGTAGTGGAGGCTGTATTCCCACACGCGCGAATGCTTCATTGGCGCGACGAGTTCGGAGAACGGCCGACCGCGTGCCGGGGTGCGGTCTTCGCGCGGCGAGAGGAACCACACCGCCAGCGCGAGCAACACGAGCAAACCGGCGTAGACAACCGGCACGAACCGCCAGCCGCCAGGAACAAGACCATTGAAGAACCCCGCGGCCGGAACAATCGCGATCAGGAACGGACCAAAGAGTTTCGTGACCGACGCCCCGACGTTGCCCGCCCCGAAGATACCAAGCGCGGTGCCCTGCTTCTCCTTCGGGTACCACGCCGCGGTCCACGCGATGCCCACCGAGAATGAGTTCCCCGCGATGCCATAGAGCATCGCGCAGATCAGCAGTTCGGTATAGCTCGTCACGCGGCTGACCATCAGTGTCGGCAGCACGGTGAAGAGAATGAGCGCAGTCATCACGCGGCGACCGCCGTAACGATCGGTCCAGATGCCGAAGTGGAACCGCAGAAGCGATCCGGCCAGGATCGCGGCGATGGTCAGGTTGTAGAATTGGCCGTCGCTCAGCCCGAGTTCAGGCTTGATCTTGATGGCGAGCATTCCGAGCATCAGCCACACGGCAAAGAGCAGTGTGAACGCGATGGTGGACAGCGTCAGCACGCGCGCACGCTGTCCACGCTCCAGATCATCTGGAGTCATAACGAACCTCAATGAAGGAGTTCAGCACATCTGTCGAGAAGATTTTTCGACAGGATGACAGGATGGACAGAATCAAGAGTGCGTGGTCTTGATTCTGATTCTGTTCATCCTGTTATCCTGTCAAAACTCTTCTCACTTGTTTGATTCGCGAGCATCCCCGCGAGTTGCCCACGGCACGAACCGCAGCCGGTGCCAGCCCGCGTTGCTTCGCACAGCGCCGGGAGCGTGTCGTAGCCGTCGCGGATCGCGTCGAGTACTGCGGACTCAGTCACGTGGTTGCAGTTGCAGATTTCGCGTTCGCCCGCGGTTGAAAGAGAGAGTCCGGTCGCCAACACATCGAGTCGGTTCGGGGGAAGTGGCTCGTCGCGGTCGAACATCTGCACCAGAACCGGGGCCGCAGCCGCGCAACCGACGAGCATCGCGCCGGCGAGCTTCCCATCGCGGATAATCAGCTTGCGATAAACCCCGCGGCGGTCCTCGAAGACCTGCACCACTTCGTCGGTGGGGAACTCCGCGTTCGGAACGCCGAAGCTTGCGACCTCCACCCCCGCGACTTTCAACCGCGCGTACACCTTCGACCCGCGATACCGGGCACGCGGGTTGGCGCCGGTGAGCAGATCGGCCAGCACCGCGCACTGATCCCAGATCGGCTGAACAAGACCGTACACTTTCCCCTCGTGTTCAGCGCACTCGCCGACCGCGTAAACGCCGGGGACTTGCGTTGCGAGCAGATCGTTCACCAGAATCGCGCGATTCACCGGAATCCCGGACGCCTTCGCGACTTCAACACGCGGCACGATTCCGCACGCGAGCACGACAAGATCGGCCGGCACCACATCGCCGGAGCGCAGTTTCACCGCTTCGACGTGTCCGTTGCCGATCACTTCATCGGCGGAAGTGCCGGTGCGAACGAAGATGCCCATCTTCTCGATCGCGCGGCGGAGGAGTTCGCCGCCGGAGCCATCGAGTTGCGTGTTCATGAGCACCGGCTCCAGGTGAAGCACGGTGACGTGCAATCCCAGATCGCAGAGCGCTTTCGCAGCCTCAAGGCCAAGCAATCCGCCGCCCACAACCACCGCGCTGCTGCCCGGCCGCGCGTGTTCGCGGATCGCTATGCAGTCGTCGATCGTGCGGAACGCGTGGACGCCCTCGCGGGGCGAACCGTCGGCACTCTTCAGCCCGCGAATCGGCGGAATCAGAGGCGAACTGCCGGTGGCGAACACGCACACCTCGTAAGGGTGCGCTTCTCCGTCGCTGGTCGCGAGTCGCCGCGCGACCGGATCGACTTTCGTCACGCGCACGCCGGAGTGAAACGCGATTCCGCTCTCCGCGTACCAGCTTTCCGACTTCAGCGTGATCTGATCCGGCTCGCCACCAGACAAGACGCGGCCAAGCAGAATGCGGTTGTAGCCGCCGCGGGCTTCTTCGCCGAACACGGCGATCTCGAACGCGGAGCTACCGCCACGGCGCAAGAGTTCGTCGAGCAGCCGACCGGCGGCCATGCCGTTACCGATGATCGCGAGTCGCTTCTTCGTCATGGCCTCACTCCCGCGATGCGAACAGCGGTCAACTTGAACTCCGGCATCCGGCTGATTGGATCGAGCACACCACTGGTGAGCAGGTTCGCGGCGTCGCGACCACCCCAGTGAAACGGCGCAAACAGCGTGTCGGGCCGAATGTCCGCTGTGACTTCCGCCACGAATTCCATCTTCGCGCGGCGACTCTCCACTGTGACGCGGCTACCCGTGACAACTCTGTGCCGCCGGGCTAACCGCGGGTGCAGTTCAAGTCGCGGGATGGGCTTTGCATTTCGCAGCCGACTCACGAGGCGAGTTTGCGCGCCGGAGTTGTAATGCTCCTTGTAGCGTCCCGTGGTGAAGAACAGCGGGAACTCGGCGTCCGGTTCTTCGCCTGCTGGTCGATGTTCGACAGCGAAGAACCGCGCGCGGCCGTCGGGGTGGTGAAATCGCTCCGCGAACAGTCTCAGCGAACCGGGATGATCTTCCGACGGGCACGGCCAGAACACGCCATCGCTCGATTCGATCTTCGAGTAAGTGATTCCGGAGTAATCAGCAGTCGCGCCGGCGGTTGCGCGCCGGAGTTCGTTGAAGACACTCTCCGCGGTGCGAAATGCGAACTTCTCGCCGCAGCCCAGCCGAACCGCGAGTTCACGCAGCACGTCGAGGTCGCTTCGCGGGCCGGGGGGTGGACGAGACACCGCCCGGCGGCGAATCACGCGGCCTTCGAGGTTCGTCATCGTGCCGTCTTCCTCGGCCCACTGATACACCGGGAGGAAGACATGCGCGTGCGCCGATGTTTCGTTGTGGAAGCTGTCGCACACCACGAGCAGTTCGAGTGACTTCAAGCGTTGCTCAATGCGCGACAGGTGCGGGGCCGCGACCGCGACGTTTGACCCCATCACGAACAGCCCGCGAATCTCGCTGCCAAGCGAATCGAGTAGTTCAAAGGCGCTCTTTCCTTTTCGCGGCAGCGATTCAGGATCAACGCCCCACACCTTCGCAATCGCTTCGCGGTGCGCGTCCACTTCGATGAGCCGGTAGCCGGGAAGTTGGTCCGCCTTCTGACCGTGTTCGCGGCCGCCTTGCCCGTTCCCCTGCCCCGTGAGTGTGCCGTAACCGCTGTGCGGCTTGCCCACTTTACCCAGCGCGAGCATGAGGTTGATCCACGAATGAACGCTCTCCACACCCTTGCTGTGCTGCTCCGTTCCGCGACTGGTAAGCACCATCGAAGCGCGTGCCGTCGCGAGCCATCGCGTAGCTTGCCGCAGTTGCGATTCGGGCACGCCGGTTAATCGCTCCACGCGCGCTGGGTGATATTGAAGCGCGACCGCGCGCACCGCGTCAAAGCCGGTCGTGCGTTCCGCAATGTAGCGCTCGTCAGTTAGCCGTTCTTCGAGCGCGACATAAAGCAATCCATTCGCGAGTGCGAGATCGGTGCCGGGTGTGAGTTGCAAGAACATGTCCGCAGCGCGGGCGGTGTCGGTGCGTCGCGGGTCGGCGACAATCAGCCGACCCCTAGCTTTCTTCTGCCGGTCGAACCACTGCATCATCGGCGGCAGCGTGTCGGCGGTGTTCGCGCCGACCAACATGACCACTTCCGCATGTTCGAGGTCCGCGATGGGGAACGGCAGCCCGCGATCAATACCGAAGGCGCGGTTCTGCGCCGCGGCAGCGCTCGACATGCAGAACCGGCCGTTGTAGTCGATGTTCGCCGTGCCGAGCGCGACGCGGGCGAACTTCCCCAGCAAGTACGTCTTCTCGTTGGTCAGTGCGCCGGAGCCGAAGACGCCGTTGGCGTTCGCTCCGTGGCGCTGGCGAATCGTCTTGAACTTCCCCGCGATGAAATCGAATGCTTCCTCCCAGCTTGCATCGCGCCATTCGCCGCGTGAATCGCGCAGTTGCGTCGTCGTGACCCGCTCCGGGTGATCGAGGAGCGCTGAAGAGGTCCAGCCCTTGATGCAAAGCTGCCCGTTGTTCACCGGGAAGTGCGGATCGCCGCTGACGCGCGGCATGTCCGCGCCGAGATCTTCGCCCATCAGGATGCCGCACTGGAACGCGCAGTACGGGCAGTGCGTGCGCACCGCCAGCGCCGATGAGAGCGTGTTCAGCGGTATTGGCGGAATCGCAGTCACGCGACAGCTTCCTCGCGAAGGGTCTGCGTGATGGTCACGAATACTTCACCGTCGCGCACTTCGGCGGGATGCGTCGCAATCGAACACACGCCCGGTTGCTCGCATTCGCCGCTTGTGCCGTGGAACCGGAACGCGTGCAGCGGACAGACGACCTGTTCGCCGATCAACATTCCATCCGCGAGCGGCCCGCCCTTGTGCGGGCACCGGCCATCGACTGCGAACACCTTCCCATCGCGCGCGCGGAACACCGCGATCAGTCGGCCGCTAATCTCGAAGGCGCGGCCAAGACCGGTGGGGATGTCGTCGAGCGTGCAGAGGGGTATCCGAGTCGCGGTCATGGTTGGTTTTCCGTAGGGGCCGCTTGCCGAGCGGCACATGAAACAGCCACAATCAGGAAGCGTCACCCACACAGGCAGTCTTTGAGTGCCGCTCGGCAAGCGGCACCTACTCTAACACCGGCAGCGGAACGCGCTTCACGTCCTCGAACTGGCCGGCGAACGCGGGGTTGTCGCGTTCCAGCCACGGATCGACGTAAGCCGCGATGGCCTTCTCCACCTCTTCATCAAGCTGCGCACAGATTCCGAGTGAATCGTTCACAATGATCTCGCGCAGGTTCTCGACGCCGATGCGCGGAACGAAGTCGTAGGTGCGTTCGAGCCACTTCGCGTTGTCGCGGTAGTAGATGAGGAACCGGCCGATCACGCGGAGCGCTTCTTCTTTCGTCTTTACGCGACACAGCACGTCAGACTTGCGAACGTGCGCGCCTGCGGCTCCGCCGGCGCTCACTTCCCACTCGCCGCCCTCGGTGGCGATCACGCCCACATCTTTCACGGTCGATTCGGCGCAGTTCCGCGGGCAACCGCTCACCGCAAGCTTCACCTTCGCCGGGAACTCGAACCCCTGGAACCGCTTCTCCATCGCGATGCCCAGGCCGGTACTGTCATTGGTTCCGTAGCGGCAGAACTCGCTCCCAACGCATGTCTTCACGGTGCGGAGCGCCTTTGTGTACGCGTGGCCGCTGGGCATTCCCAGGTCGGCCCACACCTTCGGCAAGTCGTCCTTCTTGATGCCGAGCAGATCAATGCGCTGACCGCCGGTGATCTTCACCATCGGCACGTTGTGTTTCTTCGCGACCTCGCCGATCTTGATGAGTTCGTCGGCGGAAGTGACGCCGCCGTAGATTCGCGGAATCACGGAGAACGTGCCGTCCTTCTGGATGTTCGCGTGGACGCGGTCGTTGATGAACCGGCTGTCGCGTTCGTCGATGTACTCGGTGCCCCAGATGCTCTTGAGCATCGACGCCAGCCCATTGCGGCTCTTCTCGTCGTCGGCCGTGCCGAGTTCCCGCAGCACGGCCGAGACGCTCTTCAATCCGCGTCGCTTCACTTCGGCGACGAGCGTCGGCTTGTCCATCGGCACCGCCGCAACAAACCACGACTCGCTCGGATCGGATTTCACTCCGCCCGCAATAGCTTCAATCATCCCTTTAACGAGCTTCTTGCACGAACCGCAGCCGGTGCCGGCGCGCGTCGACTTGCCAACAGCGGGCACTGTACACTTCCCGGCCTTGATCGCGGCGACGATGGTGCCCTTACTAACGCCGTTGCAGTCGCAGATTTGGTGCGAGTCGGGCAGATCGGCGAGGGTCGCGGGACCGGCCGGCTCACACCGGCCGTTCGCCCCAACGGTGAAGAAGAGTTCGAGCCGGCGTTCGGGCACCTGCGAACCGGCCTGGAACATCCGCATCAGGTCGTCGGCAGGTCCGAGATCGCCGAGAAGACACGCGGCGTTTACGCGGCCGTCGCGGATGATCGCCTTCCAGTAAACTTGCCGCGCCGGTTCGCTGAACTGCACGACCTCATCCGTCGGGCGAAGGTCCGCGATTCGTCCCATGCTCGCGAGTTCGACGCCCATCACCTTGAGCTTGGTCGCGATCTTCGAGCCGGTATAAGTCGCGGTCGCATCGGCGCCGGTGAGCACCTTCGCGAGTACCTTCGTCTGCTCCCACAGCGGAGCGACGAGACCGTAAGTGATGCCGTTGTGCTGAACGCATTCGCCGACGCCGAACACCGCCGGGTCGTTCGTGCGGAGTTGATCGTCCACCACGATCGCGCGCTCACACGCGATGCCGCACTCCTTCGCGAGATCGACGTTCGGCCGAATCCCGGCGGAAATCACCACCATGTCGGCCGGAATCTCGGAGCCATCCGCGAACTTCACGCCGCTGACGTGAATATGACCGACGAGTTCCTTGGTACTCGTGCCAGTGAGTGCCTTAATGCCGAGCTTCTCGATTGTTTGGCCGAGAACCGCGCCGCCTGCTTCGTCGAGTTGCACGCTCATCAGCCACGGGGCCATTTCGACGACGGTCACTTCAACGTTGTGCGTCATCAGACCCTTCGCGGCTTCCAGACCGAGCAACCCGCCGCCGATCACCACTGCGGTTTTGCAGTCCCGCGCGTGCTCGGCGATGTTGCGGCAGTCGTCGAGTGTGCGGAAGACGAACACCCCGCGAAGCGAAGTACCGGGAATCGGCGGGATGAACGGCTTTGAGCCGGTGGCGAAGACGAGGTAGTCGTAGTCCACGCTCAACTCGCCCGCGAAGACGCGTTTCGCCTCGCGGTCAATGCCGGTGACGCGCTTCCCGGCGTGCAGCGTGATGCCGTTCTCTTCGTACCACGCGAGCGGGTTAAGAAAGATTTCCTTCGCGTCCTGTGTGCCGTTGAGCACGTTGGAAAGCAGAATGCGGTTGTAGTTGCCGTAGGATTCGTCGCCGAACACCGTGATGTCGAACAGGTCAGGATCACACGCAAGCACGTCCTCGACGAGCCGCGCACCGGCCATGCCGTTACCGATGACGACGAGCTTCGGCTTCTGTGGATGAAGAGCGCGGATCATGTGTGAACTCCTGCTTCTTGGCGAACCCCGCCCGCAAGGGCGGTGGGTAGTGCCGCGCGTAACCCACCGCCCTTGCGGGCGGGCTTCGCCCGAGCCACCACTTCGCCGACAACGAACACCGCCGGGCCACGAACAGCGCCTTCCTCCGCGACGCGGCCAATGTCGCTCAGATCGCCGACGAGAACGCGTTGCGAGGGAAGAGTTGCGGACTCGATCACCGCGGCCGGCGTATTCAGTGACATCCCGCTGTCACTCAACTTCGCAGCGATCTTCGCGACATGCCGAACCGCCATGTAGAACACCACGCCCGGCAGTCGGGTGAGTGCGTCCCAGTCGAGCGTGCAATCGGGCGAATCGGGGTCGTGGTGACCGGTGACGAGCGCCACGGCTTGCCCGGTGTCGCGATGCGTCAGCGGAATGTTCGCCGCCGCACACGCGCCAACCGCGGAGGTCACACCGGGGACAATCTCGAAGGGAATATCAGCTTCCGCGAGCACTTCGGCTTCTTCGCCACCGCGCCCGAACACACACGGATCGCCGCACTTCAGCCGGCAGACCGATTTGCCTTCGCGGGCAAAGCGGATGAGCGCTTCGTGGATCGTTTCTTGTCGCGTGGAACCGACGCAGTACCCGCGCTTGCCGACGTGGAGGAGTTGCGCCTCTGGTTTTGCTTCGGCCAGCAGTTCGGGAGAGATGAGGGCGTCGTGCAGAACGACATCAGCAGATTGCAGGATGCGCAGCCCGCGCACGGTGATGAGATCGACCGCGCCCGGCCCGGCACCAACGAGATACACTGTCCCGGCCAAGGCGCAGCGAGTCAACGTCTCTCCCTCCAAGCAAACAGCGCCAAGCCACTGAGCCGGGGAGAAGCCGGCGCGCGGCGGGGCGCATTCAAGCGAAGTTTGGGGAGAGAGTTGGTTGCGAGTGCATTTGATGTGCCAGACCAGCGCTTCAACCCGCGGGGAAGAGTCCGGCACGCGGGAAATCACATGAGTTTGCGATGAGGAATTCGCGAGCGGGCGGGGGACGCCCTCGCGGCCCCGAGCGCAGTCGCCCGCGGTGCGGGCAACCGCTGCTCAGGGATGGCGCACGACCCGGAGATGCTTCACCACCGGTAGCTGAACTGCAAGTAATAGAAGCCGGTCTCCTTCGCCGTGAGCGGGCCAGACGTGTTCCGCAGGAACTCGCCGCCGAACAAGTGCGAATAGCCGGTCAGGATGTCGGCGTGCTTCGACAGGTGGAAGTTCAGCACGATATCAACTTCCTCACCGACGTGCGAACCCGCGGTGCCGGTCGCGGCGCGGCGGATGGGAACGCCCGCCGCGTTGTAGAGCGCATCACGCCTGTCCGCGAGCCAGAAGCTGTGGAACTGAAGCCACGTGGTCAGCCACTTCGTCGGATAGAGAAAGAGATGGAAGTTCAGATCGTGGATGTTCTGCCGGCCGACTTGATCGATCCAACCCAGATAGTAGTGGCCGAACGGAAACAACTGGTTGAAGGTGTGCGCGGTGCCGCTCGTCGCTCCTCCGCCGCTGGCGTAGTCGTAGTAAACCCACGCGGTCGGATTCCACGGCCGGTCCTTGAAGTTGTAGCCACCGCCGGCTGTCGCGATCCCCGCGACCACATCGCGGCCGTTCTGCGAGCCGAGTTGCATCGCGCCTTCAACGTCAAAGAGCCAATTATCCATGTTACCCACGTAGCGGCCGCCGAATGTGTGCCGCGTAAAGTTCCCGCGTGGGATGCCGAGTAGCGTGACGCGGTTGGTGTTGTCGAGCAGCAAGTAGTAGGCGTCGAACGTGCGAGTCTTCTCCGGTCGATACGTCGCCCACAGACCGACGAAGTTCTGGTTATTGTCCACCGAGTCGAACCGGTTCGGGAACGGGATCACCGGCTGCACCCAGAACAGGTCGAAGTCGAACTTCTCTGTCTGGCGGAACGCGCGCACGCCTTGAAATGTGCGCCGCGTGTTCGCCCAGTCAAGCGGCGAGATGAGCCGCTGCGAGCCGAAGAGCAGTTCCTGTCGGCCAACGCGAACGTAAGCCGGATTCCCGCCGAGTTCGGCGAGCTTCACGTCCACGAACAGATTCAGCAAATCCGTCTTGTTCTCGTCGATGGCCAGCCGCGGAAGATCCTGATCGCCCGACCACGCGCCGATGTACTCCGCATAGATGCGGAAATCGTCACGATACCACAGATCGCCATACGCACGCAGCCGACTGAGCGTGTAGATGTTATTCCGCTGCGTGAGCCGGTTGTTGTAGTTGTTCTCGTAGCGCGTTCGCACATCGCCGCCGGTCACGAATAGCCAGTTGTCGCCGAGCCGGATTCGCTTGAGCCGGTCGAAGAAGTCGAACTCCGTGTTCTTCGGGTCGTCCAGATACGAGAAGTTATCCACGTCGAAGAACGATGGCTGAATCAGCCCAAATCGCGGGTACGGGTACTTGGGCGGCCCCTTCAGGTAGTCGCCGCAAAGCTGGTCGAGCGCGGAGTAATAGCCTGGCCCAGTCGGGAGCACGGGGAAGTTCCCAATGCGCGGAAATGGCCGCACACGCGGAATCTTCTTCCAGTCGAACTCGCATTCGCACTCCGCTGGCTGGCTCACGTCAGTCGGCGCGGCGGGCGGGCCGTGCCCATTGTGAACTCGGCTCGCCTCCAGGGTGGGAGTGACTTCGACACTCGCGGGTGTCTCCGCGAGTAGACCGCGCTCCACGATGACAGTCGGCTGGTTGACTCTCGCGGGGGCGAGTCGCGGCTGGGCGAATCCCGCGCGAGGTGGCAACAGAATGACCGCAACCGCTGCGGCCGCGAGCCTGCCCAACTTGAATCGAAACATCCGTGTTTCTCACAGTCCGGAGAGGCTGTGCAGCGCTGCCAAGAGCGCAATCGGGATTCGTTTGGAACCTATCGGAACGGCGGGAGGGCTTCGACAGCTCAGCCTGGGAGCGTTGACTTGCCGACAGCGTGATACCAACTGCACAACCAGAACAGCCCGCACAAGCGGCCCCGACCATCGAGGCAGTGACAACCTCTGTCACCACCAGGTTGTGGCAACCCTTCATGTGGAAAACCGTAGTCTCGGGCAAACGGCTATTGCGCAGGTGCGATTTTGGCCAGCGCTTCTCCCTGGCACGATGCAGCGATCGCGCACTGATGAATAGTTGGCCTCGTCCCGCGACAAGGCCGCTGGGCGCACCCAGACCGAAGGGCCTGTGCCTTCAATCACAAGTCCCCGAGAACGCTGCAGGCGGCCGGTCACTCTCAGCTTCGGCGAAGTAGAATGAGGGGATGGAACTCAAATCGCCGCCGATCCGCAAAGAGCCGCACGGGCCCGAACCGCTCGCCGGGCTGCGGGTCGCGTTCATCACCCACTACACGGAGTTGTACGGGGCCAACCTGTCCCTGCTCAACCTCCTCGACGGACTCTCCCGCTACGGTGTCACGTCACACGTCATCTGCCCGGAGGGTGGGGATCTCCTTGGCGCTCTGGCCGACCGCGGCGTGCCGACCGCGGTCGTCCCCTTCGAGTGGTGGGTCTCGCTGCACCGCTCGGGTGGCACGGGGCGTCTATTCCAAAACGTCCGGCGACTCCGGCCCCTCGTGACGCGGCTCGTCGATTGGGGCGCGGACTTGGTCTATTCCAACTCGTCGGTCTTCGCCATCGGGGCGCTTGCGGCCGCCGAACTGGGGCTGCCGCACGTCTGGCACGCCCGCGAGTTCGGGCGCCGCGACTACGACCTCTGGCCCGACTTGGGATTGCGACTGTCCCGATTGGTGTTGCGGACCGCCGATGCAACAGTCTTCGTGTCGCACGCCTTGCAGCGAGCGCTGGCGGGCAAGAACCCACCGGCGAACTCGCATGTCGTGTACAACGGAGTCGCGTGGGAGGCGGACTTCGACCGCCTGCGCCGGGCCGCCGATGCACTCCGCAACCGGAGCCAGCCGTTCACCTTCGTCCTCGTTGGTCGATTCCGCCAGAGCAAGGGGCAGGCGGTGGCGATCCGAGCCTTTGCGGAATTGACGGCCCAGCGCCCCGGCGTGCGGTTGCTGCTGGTGGGCGGGGCCGGCGGCACGGGCGACCAAGGGTACATGGACGGGTGCGTCGCGCTGGCCGCGGAATTGGGGGTTCAAGACCGCGTCGAGTTCTGGGGCTATGTGCCGGACCCGGAGCGGGCGTTCCTTGCCGCCGACGTGGCGCTGATGTGCTCGCGGAGCGAGGCAATGGGCCGGGTGACGGCGGAGGCGATGTCCGCGTGCCGCCCCGTGATCGGCTTCGACGCCGGGGGTACGAGCGAGCTGATCGACCACGGCCGCACGGGTCTGCTATACCGCGACCAGGCGTCACTGGTGGAGTGTATGGCCCGGTATGCGGCCGATCCGGGGCTGGCGGCACGGCACGGAGAGGCGGGGTGGGCGGTCGCGCGGGAGCGCCACTCCGTCGAATCCTACGCCGCGCAGATCGCAGGGCTGCTGCGCGGGGTCATCGGCCGCCGGAGTGGGGCGCCGCGACCGTGAGGGCGCTGGTCCCAGCGCGTCGAATCACCTTGCCAGGCGAGCCAATCACATTTCTGTCAATACTTCGTTTCCATTTGGTGTAGTTGGTAGTTAGAGCGCTTTCCACGATGGCGAAGCGACCAAACGAGCCGCGACCGCCGGGAGCGGGAACCTGAACTGATCCCTTGCGGTCGCGGCTCGTTAATACACGCCACACGAACTCGAAGAGCGCTCTAGGCCAAGCGGAGGTGAGACGGGGAGACCTCCGCTTGGCGTCCGTGCCGCAGCAAACATTCCGCTGACGCATCGCGACACCGGGCAAGCTGCCGCCCTCGTCACCGGTCACCATGACCCCGATTCGCCAGATTGCACGCTCGACTGGGACGCACTCTCGCGACTACCGGGCGTGGTGTTCTACATCGCGACGCTGCAAGACCTCTTCGGCGGCGTGGTGCCGGGAAGCGACGTTCGGTTGAGGGATCAGGCCACCGCCGAGAATCAACACCCCCAGTGTCAGCACCGCCAGTCGCTCGCGCAGTGTGATGGCCAGGGATACGCTTGATACGTGCCGGCCGCCGGTGAATAGCAAGAAATAGACGCGGACCACCGCGATACCGTTGATCGCTGCGGCCAAAACCATCGCCACTCCAATCACCGGGTTCGCCTCGATCGCTCCATCTACCAACAGTTCCGTCGCCACGAAACCGAACGTTCCCGGAAATCCAACACTCCCCAGCCCGGTCAACAGGAAGCACACCGCCAGCGCCGGGGAGTGGTAATAAAGCCCCGAAAACCGGTCCAGCGAAAGTCGGCCAAACCGCGCTTCCAACGCACGCAGCGTCAGGCCCAGTCCACCCAGCGACAGCGCCACCGACATCCACAAACACAGCGCGCCGGTCATGCTAATCGGCGTGTGCAACTCCAGACCGACCAGAATCAGCGAAGCGTGACTGAGGAACAAAAACGCGAAGAACCGCCGGGCTTCGGTTTGCACCACTGCCATGCCCGCCGCGTAACACGCGGTCACCAGCGAGACAATTCCGATCCACTGAAGCACCCAGTCCGGCGCAACCGGCAGCACCAATCGAACCGCCAGATACACTCCGGTGATCGGTGTCGCGAAGAGCAGCGCGGTTCCAAACGAGGCGTGCTCGAACAGATCGGTGACCCAGGTGTGAACGGGAACGGTTCCACTGCGCACCAGCACCGCGCCAAACAGAAGGATCGACGCGAGCGTGGCGGATTGAACCGGAACAGCGGGATCAATGCACGCCCAACCGCCAACGAGCAAGATGGCGAATAGCCCCATGTGAAGGACGTAAATGCGAGTCGGCTTTCCGCGGCGAAGCAACTCGATGTACGTCAGCCCGGTCGCGGCGACGAGTAGCCCAATCAACACCCACGGAGTCTTGCACCCGAACGCCGCCAGCCGCAGAGACTCACCGCCGAGCATCCACGCGAACGAGAAGCGCGCCATCTTCGTTCGCGCGGTCGCCAGCGCTGTTAACAGGTGCAACAGCGCGACCAGCGGCAGAAGCGGAGCGCTGAGAGCATCAACTTCCAAGAACTGCCCGCCGAACAGTTGTGACTGGATGCCCCAGACACTGGCGCCAGTCGGTGCCTCGCCTGTCGCGTGACCGATCAACACCAGAAGCGTGCAACCGAGCGTGACGCCAGCGAAGGCCAGACACCATCGAGACGCAGCGACCGGATTGCGCACCCAACCGATGCACAAGCCGCCGACGAGCGGAACAAGCACGGACAGTTCCAGCCAGGGCAACGCGAAGACGTTCATGAGCGAGTCTCGGCCGGTTGTGGTTGCGCTTCAGGCTCTGTTGCGGTCTTGTCTGGCTTCTCCGTTGGGCGACCGGCAAGGAACTCACTCCACCGACGTTCGATTCGGTCGAACCACCGGAACAGCCGGAGAAACGGCTTGGCCACGAAGTTCGTCAGGATCGCGTCGAGGTATCCGCGTTCCAGCGCGAACCGGTAGAGCCACCCACGCCAGCGTCCGGGAGCCAGTTGCACCCACGCAACGCTCGGTCGCTCCAGTCGGGAACCGATCGCGTCTTCCAGATGACGGTAATCTTGAAGCAGTGTCGGCGCACGCACGAACTGCAGAGTGCGAAGGCACGCGTGACCCAACATGTGCGCCAGAGCCACGTACCACAGGAAAGGAATCCACGCGCCCAATCCAATCTCCGCCACGATCAGCCCGACTTGAGCCAGAGACGCGAACGACAGCGCGCTCTTGATGTCTGTCTGAACGCTTCCCGCAAGATACGCGTACACCGCCGTGACAAGTCCCAGAGCAACGACCAACACAGCCAGCACCGGCGAAGCGACCAACAGCGGACTCATCCGCAACAGAAGAAATGCGCCCAAATGGACGGACAGTGCTCCATAGAACACCGCGCTCGAGGGAGTTGGCCCTTCCATCGCTCGTGGAAGCCACCCGGAGAACGGAACCAGAGCCGATTTGCCCGCCGCCGCGACGAGCAGCAACAGTCCGACCACAAGCGCTTGAGCCGCGGTCGCCGATGTCACGCCTTCGGGCCACGGATGCGCCGGGTCGTCCCCCAGGCACCGGGCAAAGTCGCCTTCGCCGATCATGCGGTGCATCACGACCGCGGCCAGCAAGAGCGCGGCATCGGACACGCGATACACGATCCATACCCGCAGCCCGTTTCGCACCGGGTTGGGCCGCTCGTGGAAGAACGCAACCAGTAGCGCGCTCGACAATCCCACCAGTTCCCAGCCGACGAACAACGTCTCGACTGTCCCGGCCAGACACGCCGCCACCATCCCCAGAATGAAGACCGCCAAGAGGGTGAAGAACCGGTTGAATCCGCGTTCGCGGTGCATGTATCGCGTGGCGAACGAGCCGATGATGCCGCACAAGAGGAAGGTGAGAATGACAAGCGGAACCGAAAGTCTGTCGAAGACGAACTTCACCGAGAAGTGGTAGTGCGGAACCTTGACCCAGTCGCCGGTCAGCACGGTGACATGCCGCGTTCCTTCCACAAGCATGATCGCCAGCACACCGAGGGCCGCCAAGAAACCAAGCGCGGTTGCAGCGCGCACGAGTTGACTCGTCGCACGTTCGCTCAGGGGGCGCTCGATGAGCGAACCAACTCCCAGCACGCTCAACAGCACGACCGGCGCGAGCAGGACGATCAGACCGAACATCGTGGCGGTTTCAGACATCAGGTGTTCATGTGGTTAACGAGCGGGTCTCATACGCAATCGGATGGATTCGTTTCGGTCTGCGGCGGGTTCCGCAAATCCGAATTCGTACTTGACTTTTGTACAGTAATAGCGCA
>JAKEEV010001158.1 GCA_022616395.1 Planctomycetia bacterium
AGGGTAGCGCTTCTGTGTCGAGTCCTGGCCTGCGCCCTCGTCCAACCGCAGGAAGTTGGCTGAGATGGGCTGAAAACACTCTGCCCTCTCCCCTCTCCCAACTTGAAACTCCTGGTCAGGAAGCGATCTTGAGTAAGCGCTCCCTGACGGTCGCGGCTCTGATTTTGCGCTCCTTGAGGGTCGCGGCTCTGATTTTGCGATCCCTGACGGTCGCGGCTCGTTGAGAATGCCGCTCGGCAAGCGGCTACAATCACACAATCAACTCCTGAATCACTTTCTGTTCCTCAACTCCCGTTAAGCGCTGGTCGAGTCCCTGGAACTTGAACGTGAACTTCGTGTGGTCGATGCCCAAAAGGTGAAGCACGGTCGCGTTGATGTCGTTGATGTGCGCCGGGTTCTCCGCGACGTTGTAACTGTAGTCGTCCGTTTCGCCGTAGACTGTTCCGCCCTTGATGCCGCCTCCGGCCAGCCACATGCAGAAGTTCCGCGGGTGGTGATCGCGGCCGTAGTTCGTCTTCGTCAGTGTGCCCTGACTGTAAACCGTTCGGCCAAACTCGCCTCCCCACACCACGAGTGTTGAATCGAGTAGTCCCTTCTGTTTCAGATCGGCAAGAAGCGCTGCGGTCGGCTGATCAGTGTCCATGCACTGCGACTTGATGTCCTTCGGCAAGCTGCCGTGCTGGTCCCACCCACGGTGAAGAATCTGCACCACGCGCACTCCGCGCTCCACCAATCGCCGAGCCATCAGAGCGCTTGCGGCGAACGAACCGGGCTTCTTCACCTCCGGGCCATACATCTCCAGCACCTTCGCCGGTTCCTTCGAGAGATCGGTGAGGTCGGGCACGCTGCGCTGCATTCGGAAGGCCATCTCGTACTGCGCGATACGAGTGATTGTCTCCGGGTCGCCGTACTTGTCGAACGTCTTCTTGTTCAGTTCGCCGAGTGTATCGAGCATCGCGCGGCGATGCTCTTCCTTCACGCCGTCAGGGTTCTGCACGTAGAGCACCGGGTCGCCCACACTGCGAAGAGCAACTCCGCTGTACTTGCCTGGCAAAAATCCGCTGGCCCACATGCGCGAGAAGAGTGCCTGCGCCGCGGTGCCCGAACTCCAGTACGGCGTGAACACGACGAACGCGGGCAGGTCGTTGCTCTCGCTGCCAAGTCCGTAACTGATCCACGAGCCGATACTCGGCTTGCCCGGTACTTCGCTACCGGTCATCACGAACGTGCAGGCCGGGTCGTGGTTGATCGCGTTGGTGTGAACGGTCTTCACCAAAGCGATTTCATCCACCCACTTCGCCGTGTGAGGCAAGAGTTCGCTCACCCACATTCCGCACTTGCCGTGTTGCGTGAACTTGAACATCGACGGTGCAACCGGCAACCTCGCCTGGCCGCTGGTCATCGTCGTGATGCGCTGACCCTTGCGAATCGAGTCCGGCAAGTCCTTGTTGAACTGCTCGATCAACTTCGGCTTGTAATCGAACAAATCGAGCTGGCTCGGCCCGCCATTGGTGTGCAGATAGATGACGGCCTTCGCCTTCGGAGCATGATGCGGAAACCCCGGCAATGGCGGATGCACACGCTCCGCCGCTTGCGGCGTTGCTGCCACTCGCTGACCGGCAAGCATCGCCATCGCCAGCCCACCCAGGCGCAGCCCAGTGCTGCCGAAGAATTGGCGACGGGTCAGGTTCAGTTGGTGTTCGTGAATCGGGTTCATTAGGATCAGTGGGAAAGAATACGGTTGATTTCGTCGCGTTTGTGTTTGCTCTGTCTCATGCCGAGTCGCGGGTAGCCAGCAGCATCAGTTCGACAGCTTCTCGTCCGGTCATACCGGGCCGGATGCCGAGGGCTTCCGCCTGGGGAGTCACGCCCACGATCTTCGCGTCGAACAGGTCTTCGGGTTCGACGAGCGGCTTGGCTGGTGTCCCTTTAGCGATCGCGATGGCCTGCCCAAACTCCGCCGGCGTCTTCAGGTCGTAAATGCCACAGCCAACGATGCCGGCCCGCGTCAGGATCGAGCAGTATTGGCCTCGCTCCCAGCGGTTGCTGATACCGATGGCCGTTCCGTTCGCGAATTGCAGCTCGCGGTTCGTGGTTCGCGGTAATTGCTCTGCCATTGTTGTCTCCGGTACGTGCGCGGTGTTTCATACTGCCGCTCTAGTTCCGCGTCACCACTTCATCCAAGTTCAACACGAGATTACAGACCATCGTCCACGCGGCGGTGTCCACATCAGAAGCAACGCCCTTCGGTTTTGACTCACCTGTGTGAACAACCTTCTCCGCGCTCACTGGATCGGCTGCGAAGAGGTCGCGTTGCTTCGCAAGCGCCTTCGTAATGATGCGCAGTTCGTCCGCG
Source organism: Planctomycetia bacterium (assembly GCA_022616395.1). Lineage (GTDB taxonomy): Bacteria > Planctomycetota > Planctomycetia > Gemmatales > Gemmataceae > Gemmata. Next base: position 2,357 of record JAKEEV010001158.1, read on the forward strand.
TCCGGTTTGCGACCGAGCACGGTGCGGTAAAGGAACGTGATGCGCTCATCGGTGGTCTTTCCTCCTTCACTCAGCACACGTTCGGCCAGTGCGCGAGCCGCTTCAAAGTGCTGCACATCGTTCATCAGTTGAAGCGCCTGAAGCGGCGTGTTGGTGCGGTCGCGGACAGCGCAGAGTTGCTCGCGGTTGGTCGCATCGAAGTTCGTCAGGAACGGAGCGGGTGCCGTGCGCTTGATAAACACGTAGATACTTCGGCGATAAAGCGATTCGCCGTGATCTTGCAGATAGTAGCGCGTGTTGCTGTCGCCGTAGCCGATCGGCTCCCAGATGTTCGGCGGTTGATACACATTCACCCCGCGGCCACCCATCTGGAAGTTCATTAACCCGCTCACGAAGAGCACATTGTCGCGAAGCTGCTCCGCGTCGAGCCGGAACCGCGGACCGCGAGAAAGTAAACGGTTCTCTGGATCCTTCGCGCGAAGCGTCGGAGCCTGGCTCGCATCACGCCGGAACGCAGCCGACATCACGATGAGCTTCACGAGCTTCTTCGTGTCCCAATCCCTCTGGTACTCCGAAGCTAACCAGTCGAGCAATTCAGGATGACTTGGCAGTGCGCCCTGCGTGCCGAAATCGGAACTCGTTTTCACAAGCCCGGTGCCGAAGAACTGCTGCCAGAGGCGATTGACCGCGACTCGTGCCGTCAGCGGGTTCTCGTTCGACACGACCCAGTTCGCCAGATCGAGTCTCGTCGGGCGCTTCGTTGGGTCGGCGAGCTTGAGCGGCGGAAGCACGCTCGGCACGCCGGGAGTCACCTTCTCGCCCTTCTTGTCATACTGCCCGCGGAGCATCACGAACGAATCGCGCGGAACGGGCAGGTCCTTGAAGACCATCGTGCCAGGAATCGCATCGGCCGCGATGTGGTGAGCAACTCGAGCCTCGGCCCACAAGCGCTGAGTCGAGTCCAGGTTCTTGTTCACTGGCCGAGCGATGTAGGCGAGGTAGTAAGCGAGCAACTTCGCTGCATCTGTTGTCGAATACTCCTTCCCCGGCTTGCACTGGGCAACGTTTTTCAACTCCGCGGGGATCTCCGGTCGCACGTTCGCGTTGAGCGACTTCCACCACACGCGGAACGACGACAGCGGATCGGTCGCCGGAGAAACTTCTCCCGCAAGCGTCACCGCGTCCCAGTACACAACTCCTCCGTACTCCTGAAGCGCGAGCGAAGCGACTGTCTGGCCTTCCTTCAGATTGAAGTCGGCCGTCTTCACGCTCAACTTCGCCCACTTGCCCGGCTCCGGAAGCGGACCAACTCGCGTTCCCAGTCCACCGCCCGCGTAAGGTGAATCGGCGGTCGGCTCCTTCCCCCACCAGACTTTCTTTCCGCCCGCGAACTGAATGGCAAGCGCGCTGGGAGCCTGTTTGGGATCGAGATAGACCCACGCTTCAAACACCCCATCACCAGGAACAACAACCGGCCGATGCGGGAACCCGATCGCGTCTTCGTGGAAGTACGTGTTCGCTTGCCTCAACACTCTGCGACCAGACTTCGCGCCGAACGACGGATCAGTAACCCAGTCGGCGGCGTTGCGGCTTGTGTTTCTGTTGGTTGCCCCTAGCGGGAACGTCTCGTCGAAGAGAACATCGGCCACAGCGCGCTTCGCGGGGGCGAGTTGATGCGCTGGGTCGGTGTAGTCCGCGCTCGCTGCGGTCTCCTCCAACCACTTCCGAGCGTCCTCTTCTTTCTTCGCTGCCACTTCAAGAGCCGCTTTCTGTGCGGGGGTGGGCATCTTCACGAATGGCCCGGTGGTGCTGATGTTGCTATCCAGAGCCGGGTCCGCGGAGCTGTAAAAGAAGGCGTAGAGCGAGTAATACTCCTTCTGCGAAATCGGATCAAACTTGTGATCGTGACACACCGCGCAGCCGGCCGTGAGGCCGAGAAATGCCTGAGTCGCGGTGCTCGTGCGATCCACCGCGTTGCGATAGAGCCACTCCTCATTGATGGAGCCGCCTTCGCCGGTGGTCACGTTACAGCGATTGAAACCGGTCGCTGTGAGTTGATCTTGTGTCGGCTCAGGTAGAAGGTCGCCGGCGAGTTGCCACACCGCGAACTTGTCGTAAGGAAGGTTCTCGTTGAACGCCTTCACGATCCAGTCGCGGTACTTCCACATCAGCCGTTCGTTGTCGAGGTGCAGACCGTGCGTGTCCGCGTAGCGAGCGACATCGAGCCAGTGGCGAGCCATCTCTTCGCCGAAGCGCGGAGAAGCGAGATAGCGGTCAACCATCTTCTCGTAAGCGTTCGGCGCCTTATCCGCGAGGAACTCGTCCACTTCCTTCAGGGTGGGAGGCAATCCAGTGAGCGCGAACGACACTCGACGAATGAGCGTCTCGCGATCCGCTTCCGCTGTTGGTTTCAGCCCCTCCTTCTCAAGTCGCACGGAGATGAAGGAGTCGATTCCATTTCGGATTTTGAATTTCGGATTACGGATTTCAGGAATGACAGAGCGCTTGATCGGTTCAAACGACCAGTGCTTCTGGTACTTCGCTCCCTGAGCAATCCACAGCCGGAGCGTTTCCTTCTGCGCATCGGTGAGCTTCTTGTTGCTCTCCGGCGGAGGCATCACGCTATCTTCGGGAGCCGTGATGCGGTTCCACACTTCGCTCGCGCTCGGGTCGCCCGGCTTGATCGGGAAGATTCCTCCCTTGCGTTCCGCGAAGGCGCCTTCGGGCGTGTCGAGGCGGAGTTTCACCTTGCGCGACTTCGCGTCAAAGCCGTGACACGAGAAACACGCATCCGCAAGGATCGGTCGCACGTCTCGATTGAACTCGATGACGCGCTCGCCCGGTTGCGGACCGAGTTTGGGTCGCGGAGGAGGCGCGGGTTCCTCCGCGCGACCAACGCCCAGAAGAAAGACAAGAAGAGTTAGTGTGGAGAGTCTCTTCATTGCGAGAACCAAGAAGGAATCAGGCGGGAGTATTGATACTCTAGCCGACACGGCAGCGTCAGGCTACCGGAGACCGGGCTTTCAAAGTAGGAGGCACACTCAGGGTGCCGTTCTTAGTAGTGATCACGCTCCGCGTGATGCCGCACCGAAGGGGCGTGGTTTGACTTCCGTTGCGGTCGGGGTTGGTCTCAATCCCTCGCGTGTTGCGCGTCTGACCTCACGCTCCGCGTGAGGACTACTATGAAATCCACGGCACACGGAGTGCCTACTACTTCGACCGGAGCAGATCGCCTGATGCCGTCTCTCGTCATATCGGGTAGGCTATGCTTTCAGTACACCCGGAGTGCCGTTCATGCTGCTTCGCTCTCTTGTCTCCATCGCGCTTGTTGTCGCGCTCGTCGCGGTTCCTTCTGGAACGCGCGCCGACGATCCGCCGAAGTCGGTGGACTTCGAGCGCGACGTCAAGCCGATCTTCGCGAAGCACTGTTACTCGTGCCACGGTCCGGAGAAGCAAAAGAGCAGCCTGAGGCTCGACCAGAAAGCCGGAGCGCTCGCGGGCGGAGACTCGGGCAAAGTGATCGTGCCCGGCAAACCGGCCGAGAGCCACCTGTTGAAGCTTGTCGCTTCCGATGATCCAGAGACGCGAATGCCGCCAAAAGGCGCTCGACTCACACCAAAACAGATCGCGACGCTTCAGCAGTGGATCGAGCAAGGCGCGAAGTGGCCCGACGATGAATCAGTGAAGGTGAACCCTGCCGACTGGTGGAGCTTCAAGCCGCTCAAGAAGCCCGCAGTGCCGGCAATTCAAAATCCGAAGCACGAAATCCGAAATGACATCGACCGGTTTGTGATCGCAAAAGCGAGTGACAAGGGATTGTCACAATCACCAGAGGCGGATCGACGCACTCTCATCCGTCGGCTGTATTTCGACCTGATTGGGTTGCCGCCTTTCCCCGAAGAAGTCGAGGCGTTCGTCAAGGACACCGCTGCGAAGGCTTACGAGAAGCTCGTCGATAAGTTGCTCGCTTCTCCACACCACGGCGAACGGTGGGCGCGGCACTGGCTCGATGTCGTTCACTTCGGCGAAACGCACGGCTACGACAAGGACAAACCGCGGCCCAACGCCTGGCCGTATCGCGATTACGTGATTCGCGCGTTCAACTCCGACAAGCCGTATGGTCGATTCATCTCAGAGCAAGTCGCGGGCGATGTGCTTTACCCCGGTACGGTCGATGGAATCGAAGCTCTCGGTTTCCTCGCGGCCGGTCCGTGGGACTTCATCGGCCACGCGGAGTTGCCCGAGTCGAAGATCGATGGGAAAGTGGCCCGCCATCTCGACCGCGATGACTTCGTTGCGAACACGATCAGCACGTTTATGGGTCTGACTGTTCACTGCGCGCAGTGTCACAATCACAAGTTCGACCCGATCACGCAACACGATTACTACAGCCTTCAGGCGGTGTTCGCGGCCCTCGACCGCACTGATACGCGCTACGACACCGACCCGAAGATCGCCACACAGCGCGCCAGGTACGACGGACAGAAGAAAGTTGCAACCGCGAAGCTCGCGACGCTGATCGCGGAAGCCAGGAAGAAGGCGCCTGAGTTAATCGCCATCGAGAAGCAACTCGTGGATGCAGCGAAGCCAGGGAACACCCCCAAGCCGCCAGAGTTCGGCTATCACTCCGCGATTTCGCCGAAGCAGGATGTGCCGAAGTGGGTGCAGGTCGATCTTGGTGAGAGTGTGAAGCTTGAATCGATTGTGCTGAAACCGTGTCACGATGAGTTCAACAACATCGGAGCCGGATTCGGCTTCCCAGTGCGCTTCAAGATCGAAGTGAGTGATGATGCGGAGTTCAAGACAGATGTGATTGTGCTCGCGGACGAGACCGCGAAGGACTTTACCAACCCCGGCATGACTCCCTACCGCGCGAAGGTTGGGGGGAAATCCGCTCGCTACATTCGCGTGACCGCGACCAAGCTCGCCCCGCGACAGAACGACTTCATCTTCGCGCTGGCTGAACTCGAAGCGCTCGACGCGGACGGCAAGAACCTGGCCGCGAAGAAAAACGTGACCGCGCTTGACAGCATCGAAGCTCCGGTGCGCTGGCGAAAGTCGAACCTCACGGATGGGCTGTTCGCGCCTGGGGCGAGGCTGACCGCGACGGAACTGGCGAAGCTCCGAGAGAAGCGCGACTCCCTGATGAAGTCGGCGCTGGGAGAAAAAGGTGTCGCGGAACTCGCGACCGCGGAATCCGAGTTACGAGTTGCGGAAATGGAGCTGGCAAAGCTACCGGCTCAGCGATCCGTTTACATCGGAGCGATTCACACCGGCAGCGGGAATTTCATCGGCACTGGCTCAACTGGAGGCAAGCCGCGCCCGATTCACATCCTGACTCGTGGCGACGTGACAAGGCCCGGAAAGGAAGTTGCTCCCGGCGCAATTGTGGCGATTCCCGGAATCACTGGTCGCTTTGAATTGCCACCGAACCACACGGAAGGCGACCACAGAGCAGCGCTCGCGAAGTGGCTGATTGATCCGAATAACCCGCTCACATGGCGCGTGATGGCCAATCGTGTGTGGCAATATCATTTCGGCCGCGCGATTGTTGATACACCGAACGACTTCGGCAAGATGGGTCAACTCCCCACACACCCAGAGTTACTGGATTACCTCGCAAGCGAGTTAAGAGAGCATCAATCACTGAAGAAACTTCACAAGTTGATCGTGATGAGCGCTACATATAGACAGGTATCAACAACCCACGACGCGAACGCCAAGATAGATGTAGACAACCGCTATCTATGGCGACAAAATAGACGGAAACTTGAAGCGGAAGCCGTGCGAGATTCGATTCTCTTTGTCGCGGGCAAACTCGATCTCACAGCGGGCGGGCCAAGCTTCCAGGACTTCGTGATCGAGAAACCAGAGCATTCGCCGCACTATCAATACCACCTCCACGACCCGGACGATGTGAAGTCGCACCGCCGGGCGATCTACCGCTTCGTGGTGCGGTCGAAGCAACAGCCATTCATGGCCGCGCTCGACTGCGCCGACCCATCGCTTGCGGTCGAGAAACGCAACGAAACACTCACGCCGCAACAGGCGCTCGCACTGCTCAATAACAAGCTCTCGGTCGCGATGGCGAAGCACTTCGCGCTGCGCGTGGAGAAACTGGCTGCGGACGACGCCGGCCGCGTGCGCGCTGCGTTCCGGCTGGCGCTTGGCCGCGACCCGACCGCGAAAGAACGCGACGCGCTGACCGCTTACGCGAAGGAATATGGCCTGGCGAATATGTGTCGCGTGATCTTGAACCTGAACGAATTCGTGTTCGTGGATTGAGCAGCAGAATTAGCCACAGATTAACACAGATGAAAGGCAGGATCAGAAAAGCCAAGAGAGTTTAGACAGGATAACAGGATCAACTCGATCTTGATTTTGAATCCAGTTTCATCCTGTTATCCTGTCTAAACTCTGTTCTGTTTTGATCGTGTCTTCTCTGCGCTCATCGTGCGGCTCATATTTCTTGAGGTTTCCTGTGTCAACTTCACGACGCGACTTCCTCTTTCACTCTGGTGGCGGGCTGGGCGGTATTGCTCTCGCTTCCTTGCTGGGCGCGGACAAGCTCCTGGCCGATGCGCCGAGGAAGCGCGCGGATGGCGGACTGCATCACAAGCCCAAAGCGAAGCGCATCGTGCAACTGTTCATGGCAGGCGGGGCGAGTCACGTTGATCTGTTCGACTTCAAACCGGAGCTGGTGAAGCGGCACGGTCAGGAAGCGAACTTTGGCGAACACGTCGAGGCGTTCCAAAATGGTTTGGGGCCGTGGCTGAAGCCCGTGTGGGAGTTCAAAACATATGGGAACTGTGGGAAGCAATTAAGTGAAGTTGTTGCGCCGTTGGGTGATGTCATTGATGAGATAGCATTTATACATAACATGATCGGCAAAACGGGCGTTCACTCTCAGGGCACACTTCTGCAAACGACCGGCTTCAATCGCCCAGGGTTTCCCGGAATGGGTTGTTGGGTGAGCTACGGCCTCGGAAGCGCCAACGAGAACCTGCCGACGTTCGTGGTGCTGCCGGATCATCGCGGACTTGCATCGAATGGCACGAAGAACTGGGATAGCGCATTCCTTCCGGCTCAACATCAGGGAACCGCGATCTATCCGGGCACGAAGACACCGATTGAAGACCTCTTCCCAGATGAACGGGCGAAGTTCGTCACTCGCGATGCCGACAAGGCCGGGATCGACTTGCTCACCGAGTTGAACAAGCAGCACGCGAACGCCCGACCCGGAGACGAACGCCTTGAGGCACGCATCAAGAGCTACGAGCTGGCCGCGAAGATGCAACTCGCCGCTCCCGAAGCGCTCGACATCTCGAAGGAAACGAAGGAGACGCTGAAACTCTACGGCCTCGATCACGGGAAGACCTCGTTCGACAAGGAAATCAACCCGCTGGAAGAGACCGACTACTTCAGCCGCAAGTGCCTGGTTGCGCGGAGGCTTCTGGAACGCGGAGTGCGCTTCGTGCAGGTGTGGAGCGGAAACGACAATGGCTTCCCGCGCCGCAACTGGGATTCGCACGAAGACGTGAAGCGCGATCACGGGCCACTCGCTTACGGCATGGCGCGCGGCGCATCGGCGCTCATCGCCGACCTAAAGCGACTTGGCTTACTCGAAGATACCATCGTGCTATGGACGACCGAGTTCGGCCGAATGCCGAGTTCGCAAGGCGGAAAAGGTCGCGACCACAACCCGTATTGCTTCACCAACTGGCTCTGCGGAGGTGGAATCAAGCGCGGCATTTCGCACGGTCCAAGCGATGACTTCGGCTACAAGCCCGCCGACCGCAAATACCCCACCGAGGTGTATGATGTTCACGCCACCATTCTGCACTTGCTTGGCATCGACCACACGAAGTTAAGCGTGCGTCACAACGGCATCGACCGCCGACTCACCGATGTGCATGGGCACGTCATTGAGGAAGTGCTGGCGTGAGTGGTAATCGGCGGAGAAGACATTTTTCGACAGGATAACAGGATAAGACAGGATTCAAATCAATCCTGATTATCCTTTATCCTGTCGAAAACTCTTTTGAGGCATCCATGCGCATTACTCGTATCACCGCGTGGCAGGTTGATCTGCCGCTGCACGAAGGGAGTTACAAGTGGTCCGGCGGGAAGTCGGTCGCGGTGTTCGACAGCACGGTCGTTGCGGTGGAAACGGACGCGGGCATCACCGGTTTTGGCGAAGTGTGTCCGCTGGGGCCAGCGTACTTGCCGGCTTATGCCGCGGGGGTGCGCGCTGGGTTGAAGGAACTCGCACCGGAGCTGCTCGGAGAAGACCCGACGCAGTTGGGGAAGCTCAACCGCGTGATGGATGCGGCACTCAAGGGCCATCCGTATGTCAAGTCGGCGGTGGATGTCGCGTGCTGGGACATTCTCGGTAAGCAAGCCGGGGTTCCGGTGTGCGTGTTGCTCGGTGGGCGTTTCGGTGATGACTTCCACCTGTATCGAGCGATCTCGCAAGAGTCGCCAGACGAAATGGCCGCGCGTGTCGCGAGCTATCGCGCGGAAGGCTATCGGCGGTTTCAACTGAAGGTCGGAGGCGATCCCGATACCGACATTCAACGCATCAAAGCAGTGACCGCGGTGCTTCAACCGGGAGATCGCCTGATCGCCGACGCCAACACCGGTTGGTTGCCACACGAAGCGGCTCGGGTTGTGCGCGCGGTGCGCGATGTGGACGTTTACATCGAACAGCCGTGTCTGACTTACGAAGAATGCCTCTCGGTGCGCCGACGAACGGATCATCCCTTCGTGTTGGACGAGGTGATTGACGGCATTGATGTGCTGATTCGTGCTCACGGTGATGGCGCGATGGACGTGGTGAACCTGAAGATCAGCAAGCTCGGCGGGCTGACGAAGACAAAGCAACTCCGCGACCTGTGCATTACTCTTGGAATCGCGATGACGCTTGAAGACAGTTGGGGTGGCGACATCGTGACCGCGGCCATTGCGCACCTGGCACACAGCACGCCGACGGAGTTTCTCTTTACTGCTACCGACTTCAACAGCTACGTCACGCGCTCCATCGCGGAGGGCGCTCCGAAACGCAAGACCGGCCGACTCGCGGCTTCGGTTCTTCCGGGGCTTGGCATCACTCCCAAGTTCGCGGAGTTCGGTTCGCCCGCCGTGGATGTGCAATGACTCGACGAACCGGCGACGTGAGTCGCCGGGTGAAAGGATAACCGGCAGAACAGGAAAACTCAATGTTAGGGCGCACGAAGCCGATAAGAAAGTTGCGCCTAACGACATGGTTCGGGTGGATCGTGCGCGTTTGGCGAAAACAGGACGTGCGCCATGCAAACCGTTCGCTTCGGCTGGTTGCTCCTCGCGGGGGTTGTACTTCTTGTCGGCAGCCCGTCGGCCGCTTGCGCCCAGTATCCCGGCCCCGCTCTTGCTTCAGCGGATGCGTCGTTCGCGGCGGAGTCCGGATGGGCATGGCAGCCGCCCAGCAGCGCGAAACCTGAGAGCATGTCGAAGCTGTTCGATCCGTGCTTGACTTGCGGCCGACCCATGCTTTACGGCATCTGTTGCAAGCCTTTCCGCACGGGCAATGCGAGGGCATCCGGCGACACCGACGCGGAGAAACGGAACGGCAACGGCGACGCCAAGAAGGAGCCGAAACACATCCGCGACAATGCCTTCCTGGTCGAAGAAGCATTCAACCAGGAACCGGGCGTCGTGCAGCACATCTTCAACTGGGTCATCTTGTGGGACCGCACGCCTGGAGGCCAGACCCGCGACTTCACCTGGAACTACACAATGGAGCTGCCCCTCGGCAGCCAGAAGCATCAGTTCTCCTTCACGACCCAGGTTCTGAGCCTGTTTGAGAAACCGGACGATGGCCCGGTCACGCAACCGGGCGGTGTCGGCGACACGTTCCTGAACTATCGCTATCAGTTACTGGCGGATGACGACTTCCTGTGGTGCGCCCCGCGATTCAGTCTGATCCTTCCGACCGGCGACGAGCGCTTCGGTCTGGGCACGGGTCAGTTGGGTTACCAGTTCAACCTGCCGATCAGCAGATATGGGGACCGTTTTGACTTTCACTTCAACGCGGGCTTCACCTACATCCCGAATGTATCCGCCTTTTTTACGCCGGACATTGTTCCCGGTGGTGAACTGCCGGGGAACGGCCAACCGCTGCTAGGGCTAGGGAATGGGTCGGCGTTCGCGGGACGCTCACCCCGTCGCGACCTCCACGGTTACAACCTCGGTGCCAGCGCCTTCTGGAAGCCGAAGACCAACCTCCACTTTTTCGTCGAAGCCCTCGCCCTCTGGAATGAGGAGATTGACGGCCGGGGGTTTCTGGACCATACCACCCAGGTCTTCGTCAACCCCGGTGTTCGCTATGCGGTCTGCCAATTCGAGGAGGTGGAGTGGGTTATTGGCGTGTCGGCTCCCATCGGTCTCACCAGGGACACGCCCGACATCGGCGTCTTCTTCTACATGTCAATCGAGCACACGTTCCGCAAGATCCGGGAGAACGGAGGAGAGTAGCTGCCAACGTTCTTCTGGGAAGCGAACCCGTGAGTAACTCGGACCGCCACGGGTACGTCAAACTCTCCTCGTCGGCGACGGTCGGGTACACCCACATGAAGCGGCTCGGGGATACACCGAGTGGTTCGCGCTCTACCCGGCCGGGGCGACCGCGACCGGCGGCGGCGCGCAGCACCACCTCGACGGCGGCTTTCAATACTTCGTGACGAACAACTTCGCGCTGGACATTCGCGCCGGCTACGCCCTCAGCCGCAAGGCGGACGATTTCTTCGCTGGCACGGGCTTCGCCATCCGCTACTGATCGCACAAAGCCGTCAGTTGTGGCCCCGGTTTGCCTGTGGTATTGTGCGGTGTGTCTCCATCTGGAAACAGCACCATGCAAAACATCCACGATCACGCGGCGTATCTTGCCCGTCGCGACTTCGTCATCACGCACCCCGACGCATTCACCGCGGACGAACGCGACCTGCTTACGAAGTACGGCCGGTGGCTCGAAGCGCTCGCGGCCGGCATCCTCAAGCCCACCACTCCGAATCAGGAACAGTTCGTGCGTTCTGCTCGCGGTGAACGCGAGCCAGAAACCGACTTCGAGCGCGCGTGGGCAAAGGTGTTGCACGAGCGAGCACTCACCGAGGAGGTTGTTCGCACCTTCCAGACACTTGGTCAGGCCCGCGCGACCGCGGCTCGACTGGAAGCCGAGTATCTGGCCGCGCGGCAAGTGGTTCTTCAGGCCGTGCGCGACAAACTCGACGCGGTGGATGCGGCCTTCGCCGAGCGGATGCAGAATGCGAATGAAGCCGCAGCGGTCGCGGATCGGGCCGTGCGAGAGTTGGTGATGCGCCTGGGCCGAAGCATCCGCACGGCCGGCGTCTCGGCGATTTACCACAAAGCACGCGTGTCATGGGACAACGAGCAGATGGAAGGTTATGCCCAAAGGCATCCTGAAGTGAAGGCGTTCCGCAAGGTCGGCAAGCCGATAGTCGCTCTGCGCTTCGGCGACACTCTAGCTTCGGATCGCGCAGACAAAACCATCTCGGAAAGCGCGGACAAAACGATCTCCGAATCGGGAGAGATTACCCTGCGTCCGTCGGAGTAAGCAGTAGGCCCGCCTTGCCGGGGCGGTTTTCAGAGTAGTCATCACGCTCCGCGTGATGTGTCTTTCTCTCCGCCGCTGTCGCGGCGACATCACGCTCCGCGTGATGACTACTCTGAAAACCATCGCGCGCGTGATGACTACGATCAAGCAGTGCCGCTCGGCAAGCGGCACCTACTTCTCCAACTTTCTCGTGAAGTCCACGAACACGCCGTTAGTCCAGCCGAAGCCTTCGATCAGTCCGTAGAGGCCGTGTTCCGGCTCGCGGTGCGGTTCGGCCACGTTGTATTTCTCCAGCATCGTACCGACTCGCGTGAAGCCATGCGCGCAGGTGTTGCACCAGCGCCTGCGCACTTCGGTCGCTTCGTTCGCAAAGCCGTAGCGGTCCAGCCCATCGACCACGATCCACTGCAACGGCGCCCAGCCATTCGGGTAAGCCCATTGCCGACCAGGAAACGGAGTGAGAGATGTGACCACCCCGCCGGGCATGAGGAAGCGCGGAAACCAACGGGCCACCATCTCGCGGGCCTGTTCTTGAGTCGCAAGTCCAGCCCACAGTGGGTAGAACCCCGCCAGCGACGGGCACGGGCTTCGCTCCCGGTGCCTCCAATCAAAGTCGAAATAGAAGCGCCTCTCCGCGTCCCACATCAATTCGCGCATGGTTGCAGCGCGTTCCTCGGCGGCCGCGGTCCAGAACTCAGCCTCCTTGGGAGCGCCAAGCAGATTGAGCGCCCAGGCGAAGTCCATTTCGCGCGCGTAGAGAATGCTGTTGAGGCACACCGGCAAGTGATCCATCCACCGACCGGCCTCGTTGCCGGGTCGGTCGCCATCGCAGCGCGTCGAGTGATCCCAGCCGCTCTCGCATGATGCCAGAAAGTCGCTGTAGTTGATGTCGTGATAGCGCGACAGTCCGCGATACTTCCTGCGCTCGTGCGGGTGCTTATCGCCCAGCCAGCAGGTCTCGTGTTCGCGCGTCGCCAGCCGGATCATGTGTCTGAGGTATTCGTCGCAGTCTGTATCCCCGCGCGCGACTTTCATGCTGTGTGCCAGTCGGATCAACTTGGTGAAAAACGGAGGCTGACTTCGCGAGGTGAAATAATACCGGTTGCCGTTGGGAATGAAGCCGAATCGCTCGATGAGAGCGGCCATGTTCTCGACCATGTCGAACACCAGCCACTCGTGAGCTGTGCCAACCAGACCGAGCGAAGCGAAATAACTATCCCAGTAGTACATCTCCTGGAAGAGCGGTCGAGTGGAGTCGGAGGAGGGGACAAGATACGGTCTCGGAAGGCCAATCAGTGTGCCGGTGTCGTGCGGATGGAAGCGGATGAGCCGATCCCAGAACCCGGTAATGTAGTCGAGCACCGGTTGATAACCGTGTCGAACCGGTGGCATCGCTCCCTCGAACACAGTCCTGCTCCTGCGGGTTCGTCTGGAAAACCGCACGCGTGTGATCTTTGAATGCATTCTTTCCCACCCGGCAAGCGGAGAGTGAGTGTTCATTTCCAACACCTGTTTCTGCAGCCTC
>JAKEEV010001159.1 GCA_022616395.1 Planctomycetia bacterium
ACACGATGTCGTTTTTCCCTGACGTTGCGAAGATCAAGTACGAAGGGCCGCAGAGCAAAAACCCGCTCGCATTCCGCCACTATAACCCCGACGAAATGGTCGAAGGCAAGTCCATGCGCGACCACCTGCGCTTCGCGGTGTGTTACTGGCACACCTTCCGCGGAATGGGTGGCGATCCGTTCGGTCCCGGTTGCGCCATCCGGCCGTGGGAAGATGGGACCGATTCGCTTGAGATGGCACTGAAGCGCGTGGATGTCGCATTCGAGTTCATGGACAAGCTCGGCGTGCCGTACTACTGCTTCCACGACCGAGACGTGGCCCCCGAAGGAACCAACCTCACCGAGACCAACAAGAACCTCGACGCGGTCACGAAGCGCCTCAAGGAACAACAGAAGAAGACTGGCATCAAGCTTCTGTGGGGCACCGCGAACCTCTTCAGCAACCGCCGATTTGTTCATGGCGCAAGCACCAGTTGCAACGCGGATGTGTTCGCGTTTGCCGCGGCTCAGGTGAAAAAGGCACTGGAGGTGACGAAGGAGCTGGGTGGCGAGAACTACGTCTTCTGGGGAGGCCGAGAGGGGTATGTCACTCTGCTGAACACCGATCTGAAGCGCGAACTCGATCACTTCGCGCGCTTCTTGTACCTGGCGGTCGATTACAAGAAGAAGATCGGCTTTAGCGGTACGTTCCTGATCGAGCCGAAGCCGCACGAGCCGACCAGCCACCAGTACGATTTCGACTGCGCACATTCGTTGGCATTCCTGCGAGGTTACGGTCTCGAAAAAGAGTTCAAGCTCAATGTCGAGACCAACCACGCGACGCTCGCGAAGCACACGATGGCTCACGAGCTACTTTACGCGAGCATCAACGGCATGCTCGGCTCCATCGACGCCAACCGAGGAGATTTACTCCTGGGCTGGGACACCGACCAGTTCCCGACCGACCTGTATCTGACCGCTCAGATCATGCTGATCGTGCTGGAACAGAAGGGGCTTGGCTCAGGCGGGCTGAACTTCGACGCGAAGGTGCGTCGAGAGAGTTTCGAGCCGGTGGATTTATTCCACGCACACATCGGAGGCATGGACGCATTCGCCCAGGGGCTGAAGATCGCCTCCGCGATCCGCAAGGACGGCTCGTTTGCGGACTTCATCAAACAGCGCTATTCATCGTGGGACAGCGGCATCGGAGCGGAGATCGAAAGCGGCAAGGCGAAGTTCGAGGAACTCGAAGCGTACATGCTCAAGAAGGGAGACGTGACTCCCAATGTATCGGGCCGTCAGGAGATGTTGGAGAATGTGCTGAACCGCTACTTCAGGTGAGAAGAACAGAGGTTTATCCACAGATTTCGCAGATAGACACAGATTGAAAGACAGAAGAGCAAGCAGGATTCACCACAGACACAATGAACACAGTGAAAGAATGGAGTGAGAAAACAAGAATTCATTCCTTCTGTCTTTCTCTATGTTTGTCTTCTCCCCTGTGATCCCTGTGTCTCTGGTGAATCCTGCTTCCGTCTTTCAATCTGTGTTTGCGGAATCTGCGAATCACTCTCTTCCCACGGAGATTCTCGTCATGGCCAAGCAACACGCTCCGGGGTTTCTGAAACTCGTCACCGACGCCAAGACGCGCGTGAAGGAATGCTCCGTGGACGACATGCGCGCCAAGCAAGCCGCCGGTGTGCCATTCGTCCTGGTGGACGTGCGCGAGGAGAGCGAGTTCGCCGCCGGACACATTCCCAGCGCCATTCACATCGGCAAGGGAGTCATCGAGCGCGACATCGAAGCGAAGATTCCTGATCTCGCAACACCCATCGTGCTCTACTGCGGAGGCGGGTTCCGTTCAGCTCTCGCGGCCGATGCGCTTCAGAAGATGGGTTACACCAACGTCATCAGCATGGATGGCGGCTGGCGCGCCTGGACCGAAAACGGCCTGCCAACAGAGAAGTAGGTGCCGCCTGCCGGGCGGCACGGTTTTCAGAGTAGTCATCACGCTCCGCGTGATGCCGACGCGCATGCGGCGGGGCGAAAGATACATCACGCGGAGCGTGATGACTACTATGAAGACAGCGCTCCGCGTGATGCCGACGCGATAGCGGCGGGGCGAAATACACATCACGCGGAGCGTGATGACTACTATGAAAACCGCCTCGGCAAGGCGGACCTACTTCAGGCTCACGCACACGAGCTGTTTGCCGTCGCGTGCGAAGAGCTTGCCGTCAGAGAGTGCCGGGGCGGCTCGGGTGGGCTTTGTGAGTATCGCAGCGCGAGCGCGTTCCTTGTAACCGTCGGGAGAGGCATCGAAGCGCACCA
>JAKEEV010001160.1 GCA_022616395.1 Planctomycetia bacterium
CCCCGCGAACTTCACGGCAACAGGCATGGTGAAAAAGCGGTATAGTGGGAACCATCACTTCAGGAGAAGACCATGCCGCTCCGCGACCACTTCTGCCCGCCATTGCGTCTGGAACTTGAATGGCATTCGTTTCACAATGCCTGGGCGACGTTCATGGCTACAGCGCTCAATGCTCGCCTCCCCGAAGGCTTCAGGGCCTCGCCGAACGTGCAGAGCGGTGAGTCGTCAGGTGCGGGGAACGGATCGCAAAGCGAGTCGTGGCAGCCAGCGCCCGCCACGATCACGCTGCCGTTTGAGTTGGCCGAGGATGTCTCCGAAGTGCTTGTACACGGCTACCGCGACGGACGGTATCTCGCGGGGGCAATTGAACTGGTGAGTGAGAGAAACAAGGATCGGCCGGAGGCACGCGAGTCGTTCGTCGCGAAGTGCGAAACGTACCTTCACAACGGGACCGGGTTGATCATCTTCGACGGAGTAACAACCCGCACCGCGAACCTGCACGATGAGTTGATGGCGCGTGTGGGTAGATCGAATGTCGCGCCGTGGGGCGAGCGGCTGTACGTGACCGCTTACCGCCCGATCGGGAAGAACGGCAGCGCGCAGCTCGAGATCTGGCGGGAAAAACTGGCGCTCGGCTCGCCGTTGCCAACGCTCCCGCTGTGGCTTCTCTACGGCCCATGTGTGCCCGTCGAACTCGAAGCGACCTACGAAGACACGTTCCGCCAACTCCGTCTGCCAACCGGAGACGCCTGAGATGCCCGTTTACTTCGTGTATCGTTGTCATTACGGCTCACCGAGCGAGAAACACGTCCGCAGATTCGAGTACGACACCGTTCTCGACTGGGCGAAGGGTGTCTTCAAGCAACTCGACGAAGACGAGGCGTACAAGTACGCGGAGGAACTGCTTGGCGGGCTACGCGTCTACAGCTTCGGCAGCATGTTCATGATCGACGAAGAGCACGGCGCTCGCACTCCCCCGCGGGCGATGAAGGATGTGCAAGAGTGGTTTCAAGATATGTACGATCAGGGCGAGGCACACGGCCCGCATCACATTCAGATTCTGACCGATGATGACGAAATCCAGATGGCGGTCTACGTCTTCGACGACCACTACCGCAAGAAGCATCCGGGCAAGGCGGACTTTCTGTTACTCGACGGTTGGGAGTTGCCCGCGGGCGACTCCGACAAGCCGCTGCCCAAGTTGCCGAAGTTGCCGGAGACCGACCTCCTTGAGCCGCCCGGCGACGCTGAGGGGACGCTGTTCGCGGTCAGTCTCTACGCGGACGACTCCTCAAACCTGGAAGACCTCTACGGCGCCAAGCGCATCGACGGGTTGCGTCTCCCGGACCTGGCGCGCTACCTGCTCAGGACACCCGAGGAGGACGACATCCACTCCGACTTCGCCATTCACGAACTCCGCGACAACCTCCGGAAGCTCCTGGAAAAGCCCAAGGGACCGGACAAGGGGTTTCTCGTCGCGATTCGCGATCACCCCGAAGACCTGACGAGCTGGGGAGCGTACTCCGACTGGCTTCAGGATCACGACTTGCCGCCCGCGGGGCTTCACCTGCTTGAACTGGCACTGAGGCAGAAACACTTCAGCGGTGGTCGCGAGAATCGCAATCCGAAGTTCGACTGCGTGAAAGTCACTCCTCACATGGCTCAAGCGAGCAAGAACGAAGGCCGCTGGCCTTCCGACAAGCGCGCCCGAAAGATGACCGACCGAGACACGTTCACGCAGTTCATCTTCTTCGACGACCGCTGGGTTGCGGCTCATCCAACACTGGCAACGAACATCCTCACGTTCGCCTCTCGCTGGGACGCATTGACGTGAGTTCACTTCCCGATTCCGGGTGTGCGGGTACATTACGCGCACCCCGGTCACATCTGGGTAGCCCGTCACACCAGGAGATTCCCCTATGATTCGCTCCCTTCTGATGGCCGCGTTGTTCGCGGTCTGTTCAGTTCCATTCGCCACGGCTCAGGACAAGAAAGACGAGAAGAAGCCGAAGCTGACCGTTGACATCTTCGCCTCGCTCGACGACGAGAAGCTCATGAAGGAAGCCCCTGAAAACGGCGTGATTGTCTCGCGGAAGGGCTGGGAGAAGCTCGCCAAGGCGTGGAGCATCAAGGAACCGGCGAAGGTGAACTTCGAGAAGGAAATCTTGGTCGTCGCCACCACTCGCGGCAGCAAGTTGAACCTGAGCACGAAGCTCGATGACAAGGGCGATCTCAAGATTCTTGCTCTTGCTACACGCGACTTGCGCCCCGGCTTCCGCTTCGCGATCAAGTCCGTGAGCAAGGAAGGCGTGAAGACCGTCAACGGCAAGGCGCTACCGAAGGAGTAACGCGCTTCACCAATCCCTCTCACTATGGTGAGAGGGCACGAATTGTGCAGATGATAGGGGTGTCGCCTTGTTCGCCCAGTGGCAACCAAGAGGACACCCCAAAATGACTCGTCCATTCGCGTTCGCAGCGCTCGCGGTCGTGATGCTGATTCCTGTTAGCTTCGCTGAGGAACCAAAGGTTACGAAGACGGTCGATCTGTCGAGTTCGGTCGATGACCTGACTCGGTTGAGGGAGGCACCGGACAACGGCGTCATCGTCTCGCAGAAGGCGTGGGACAAGTTGGCCGCGGCGTGGGGAATCAAGGAAGTCCCGAAAGTGGACTTCACAAAAGAAATGCTGATCGTCGGAGCCCACCGGGGGAGTGAGTTCAAGTTCCTCATGGAAGTGAAGACCGGCGACCTGAAGGTCGAGTTAGTGGGCGACAAGGACTTAAAACCCGGCTTCCGCTACAAGATCGTGTCAATCAAGCGCGACGGCATCAAGACGGTCAATGGCAAGGAGCTGCCCAAGGAGTGAGTCACCTCACCCGGCTCGCAAAGCCTCCCCCTCTCCCCAACGGGGCGAGGGCAACAATTCACAAAACGGAGGCCTGATGGCCTCCGTCTGTGTTGTGTCGTCGGTGTCACCGGCCAACCAAACACAAGGAGAAAACATGACCCGCGTTCTGTTTGCTGCTGTTGTCACCGCACTCGTCGCCATCCCCACAAGCGCTGAGGAGCCGAAACCCAAGCCCAAGCTCACGGTCGATCTCTCCGGTTCCATCGCCGACGAGAAACTTCAGAAACTGATGCCCGCTAACGGCGTGATTGTCTCTCAGAAAGGTTGGGAGAAACTCGCGAAGGTGTGGGGAATCAAGGAAGTCCCGAAAGTGGACTTCACCAAAGAAATCCTGATCGTCGGCACGTGGAAGGGAAGCAGCTTCGACATCAACGCCGGGATCAAGGACGGCGACCTGACCGTGAGCGGCTTCGGTACGAAAGATCTTCGGCCGGGCTTCCGCTGGAAGATCAAGTCGATCAGCCGCGAGGGAATCAAGACCGTCCAGGGGAAGGAACTGCCAAAGGAGTGAA
>JAKEEV010000157.1 GCA_022616395.1 Planctomycetia bacterium
AAGAAGCTCAACGACGCCTGCGTCAAGCCGTGGGTGTTGCTCTCGGCCGGCGTCGATTACGACAAGTACAAGAAGCAGGTGGAGATGGCGATGAAGGCCGGAGCAAGCGGCATTCTCGGTGGCCGGGCGTTTTGGAAGGAGTTCTTCACTTACGCATCGCCTCCCGAACGACAGAAGTTTGCCGAGACGGAATGCGTGAAGCGTGTGAAGGAATGCGATGTGATCGTCAAGAGCGGAACGCCGTGGTTCGCCAAGTACGAGTTGACGATGGAAGAACTGCATAGCATCCGCACGACCGAAGGCTGGCACGCTCGCTATGGTGGCGGAATGGCCGCGAAGGGAGGAAGCGGAACTGTGGACCCAAACGCGGTGTATTGAAAGTAGGACAGGCATCTTGCCTGTCAGTGCTTCAGACAGGCAAGATGCCTGTCCTACATCAGTCTCAACTCATGACAGGCAGGAAGCCTGTCCTACTTTCAGCCATGAATCTCGGCAACGGCCAAGTACAGCCGGGCCAGTGCGTGCCAGCCGCTTGCTTCGGGGATCGCGTCGATGGCTTTCTGCAACCAGATGCGAGCTTCGGCAACCTGACCCATAAACAGCCGTGCCATTCCGCGATTGAACAGCACCGCGGGCGATTCGCTCATCGCGTCCCACGCGGCGAGGGCTTCAGCGCACTTCCCGCGTTGCCAGTCGAGCGCGGCTTTCTCGTTCTCGTTTCCGCTGGCGCTCAGCAACTCCTCGGCGGTGTCGAAGTCACCCAGTGTTCGGGCGATGCCGGCGGCGACGAGCGGATTCGCACTGCCGTTCTTTGCGATCCAGTTTCTCAGACCGGCGAAGCCGGGCGTTGCGGACTGAGTTCCGCTTGGACGCAATTCGTTCGGGTTAAACTTTGCAAGCAGCGGGTGTAAATCTTTGACGCGCTGCGGGAAGTGCCCGGCGGCCATCGGCAGGGCGAAGGCAGAAGCCGGTTGAGCGACAAGCGAAGCCCATTCGGTCGGCGGTTGGACAACGGGCGTGGGGGCATTTCCCCCCGCGATGATCGTGGCAGTGGCGTCAAGCCAGGCCGCCCGCGGGTCCACCCGGAACCCGGCTGCCACCTCGTGCGGCTCCACCTCGCCCTCGCCGATCTCGACTGCTGCCGCAGCAGCGTCTGAGCGGGACGCGAGGAAACGGACCATCAGGTCTTCGAGGCTCGGCTGTGCGAACGGGTTGCTGGCGTTTGGCCGGGTCATGATTCTCGTCCTCATTCTCCCGGTCAATCCCGCCGGGTTCACCGCTCAAACGCCCAGAAAAGGCCGACTTGCGCGGGATTTTGACGCGAAGAACGCTTCAGACCATTGTAGGACAGGCTGGAAGCCTGTCTCAGGCAATGACAGGCTGGAAGCCTGTCCTACAGGAAGGCTCTTGCCTGTCTCAGGCAATGACAGGCAAGATGCCTGTCCTACAAGAAGAGACAGGCTGGATGCCCGTCCTACAAAAAAGACCGCCCTTCTGGGCCGTCCCGCAAGTCGCCGGGAACTCTCACTGCTTCTCGGGCGGTTTGGGATTGGGATCCTTCTTTGGTTCAGGATCTTTCTTGGGTTGTAGCGGAAGAATCGGCGGGTTGTAGTCCTTCAAATCCTTGACGAAGTCTGGCGGCTTCGTCGCCAGCATTCCCTTGAGAGTCACGAGCTTCCCGACAAGGTCCGGGTCAGTCTCCAGGTTCATGTTCAGGAGGGAGGTCAGTTCGTCGACCGTGTTTTTGGGAATCCCGTTTCCGTTTGCACGGATGTGGCGAATCACGGCGTCCGCGGCCTTGATTCGCGTTGGCGCTCCCACCTCGCCCACCTTTTTCAGCACCACATTCATGAGTGCTCGTTGTGCGGTCGCTGTTTTGAAGCGTTCGAGAGCTTCGATGGCGGTTGGGGCAAGGTCCGGCACAATGAGTGCGTCAATCAGCACCTCTTCCGCGGCTGTGATCTCGTAACCACGAAGGTCACCGGTTGCCATCAGCCGCAGATACTCGACCGCAATCCGCGCGTTGGCGCGCTTGACCGTTGGGTCGCGGGGAATCATCATCGGATCGGAGAAGACCGCGTTCAATTCGGCTTCCAGAGCGATCCGCGAGTACGGTTCGGGGATGATTCTCACCATCGGGTATTCCTTCAGCAGACGAGCGAGCCTCGCCTCCAAGACCGGATCGCGGAAGGTCTCGACGGGCAGTCCCAAGTCCACCGGATCGACGCGCATGCGGAAGAAATCGTACCTGTCCTGAGTCGCCTTGATCTTCGCGACATCCAGCTCGAACCGCTCGATCAGTTTCATCAAGTCCGTGCTGGCAATGCCGACTCCGTAAGGTTGAATGGGAGCCTGAAGCGCGAGTTGCCTGCGAATGCGAGCCAGCTCCGCGACGGTGCTTGGCGATGATTCGGGGCTGATGGGGAACTCCGTGGCCAGAATCGCGTAGATGATGAGTTGAATTCGCAATTCCATGACCCGTTTTTGTTCCTCAGTCAGGGTCATCGACAACGCATCAATGACGCGCTGAAGGCGAGCGGTGCGCGTGGCGGCCGCGCTTCGGAACACGCCGTCGCGCTGTTCCTGAATCGCTTTGCGCTTCTTCATCTGGTCTTCGGGCGTGTCGAACTTGTCCGGGATGTAGGGTGCCGGCATCGCGATCACATCGCTCTCGGTGGCCGCGATCAGACACGCGACGCGCACCAACAGTTGATCGAAGGTCGGCACACGCGGCCTGTCTGAAGAGGCAATCACGAACACCGGGCGGGCCGCGAGCTTCGCATCAGACTGAATCTGGCCGATCAGATCAATAAGTTCGGGCGGAGCCGCGTGATGGTCAATGAAGATCAGATCAAAATCGGACGCCTTGGCGATTCTGCGCAACAGATCGCGACCGGTGGAGTGAATCTCCACATCGAAGCCGAATCCGCGCAGAAGCAGCGCGTTGGAGTCGCTGCGGAACTTGGCCGGATCGACAAGCAGCACGGTTCCCTTGGATGCACTCGGCTTGTAAGGATCAGCACCGAGAGCACGCTGAAGAATGTTCACGATCGCCGGCCGCACGTCGGGATGCACGGGAACCGGCGAGCGAAGCAGCGCGGTGGCCGCTGCGAATTGCACTTGCGGATCGTCGTAGCGAAGGGCTTGTTCCAACAGTGAAGGTTTGCGAACTGCTCCCGCGGGCGGAGTGGCGGCCGCGCGGTCGGCGCGGTCGCCAAGCACCTGCACCATCGCCAAAACGAGTGTGGTGCGTTTTTCGGCCAGCCCGCGCGCGAGCAAATCCATCAGTATCCGAGAAGGCGCATCGGAAAGCAGCTTGTACACGGCCGGTTCGGTCACCGCGAGGTTACCGAACTTTGACCGCTCGACCGCGCGCTCCGCGGCCATCGCCAGCATGATCGCTTGAGCCGGCGCGTAGTCCTCTTTCGTTTCAAGTGCCCAGCGGGCATACCGGAGGGTGTAATATTCTTCGGCTTGGCGAATCGGCACCTCTGTCAGTCGGATGATCTTCTGGAGAGGAGCGTCCCACACCCAAATCGAGATGGTAGACGACCCATCGGGGCCTTTCTTTTGGCCATAGTAGCGCGCTTTGCGTTCGTAAAACGTGCGCGCGATTGCGGTCAGTTCGACTTCTGGGCGCTTCGTGTCTGCCTTCGCGCCGGGAACGAGCCTGTTGAGCAGCGCAAGCGCCAAATCCTGAAGCGTGGGGCTTTCGGTTCGCGGGCGAGAGAGAATTCGCCACAGGTGCGGGATGAAATTGGTCTGCGCGTTGTCGAGCAGGTCTTTCACATCTCTGCGCCTGGCAAGCGCATCGAGCACACCATACTGCCGGTCCACGGTTAGCCCATCGAGAGCCGCGACCCAGCCGGCCATGGTGTGAGCTTCGAGCGTCGGGATCGTTTCCAGAATGCCGGCGTAGAGGTCGCGGCTTTGCTTATTGGTGGTCGTTGCGGTTCTCAGTGCATCAACAAGGAATGGGATGGCGTACTCGCCGGTTCGGCGCAGTTCCTGCTGCGCGTACACACGTTCCTCGTAGGTTGCTCCGAGGTTGCGCACAAACTTGTCCACGCGAGCGGGATTCTGCAAGAGCTTGGCCGTTGCCGCCTGGCTGCGCTTGATGACCTCCTCGATGTTCTCGCGAATCTTCTTCTCGGTTGCCGGGTCGTCGGAGTATTTCGGCACGGTGCGCAGCATCTGAAAGACGGTCGTGCCGTACTTCTTCTCCAGTTCCAGAAAGTCGTTATCGGTGGGGTTACTCTCAAGGAACTGCTGGAGGAACAGACCGGCGATGTCGAACTTCCCTTCGTTCATCGTTTGCCGGAACTGGTCGTAGATTTCGACCGGCTTGGGTGGCGCTTTGGGTTGCGCGCTTGTCTGCTGAGAGCATGCCAGCGCAAGCGCGATGGCGAGGAAGGAAACAATTCTCACTTGGTGTCTCCTCTATCTGCGCCCGGACGCGAGCGATTCCGACCAACGACTTGTGAATGGCGATTTCACCCCGACACCTTTCACCCTAATGGGCGAAAAAGCTGGGGTAAAGTGGAGAAACCCGGTCGGAGAGTCACATTGAAACGAACGCGCCTGCGCCACCGAACCGGGTATTCCGATGTGCATTCTGATAGCGCCGGTCAGTTTAAGCAATTCTCTTCGCACGCGACGAGGTCAGCGAATGTCTCCCGGCGGCGGATCAGTCGGTGTGTGCGGCCTGTAACGAGGACTTCGGCCGCCCGCGGACGCGAATTGTAGTTGGACGCCATCGCCATCCCGTAAGCCCCCGCGGAGAAGATCGCAAGCAAATCGCCTCGCGAAAGCGTTGGCAATGGCCGATTCTTCGCCAAAAAATCTCCACTTTCGCACACCGGTCCGACAACATCTTGCCTCAGTGTGTTTGGCATGTCGGGGAACGGATCACCCTTATCCGGGTCTATGCTCATGTCGACTTCCGGCCGATTGGGTACCCCCGCAGCGAGCGCAACCGGCCAGATGCGATGAATCGAGCCGTAGAGAGTTGGGCGGATCAGTTCCGTCATCGCTGCGTCTTGGATGACGTAGTGCTTCCCTCCGGTGGACTTCGTGAACAGTACCTGGCTGACGATGATGGCCGCGTTGCCGACGATGAACCGGCCCGGTTCGAGAATGAGTTGACAGCCGGTTTCCTTGATCGCGGGGAGAATCACTTCCGCGAACGCGCTGGCGGGTTGAGCTTCGTCCTTTCGGTAATTGATGCCGAATCCGCCTCCCATGTTGAGGTATTTGATGTCGTGACCCTGAGCGCGGAAGGCTTTGATCAGCGCGATCCCCTTCTCGGCCCCTTGTCGATACGGTTCCGTCTTGAGAATGGGCGAACCGAGGTGCATGTGAAGCCCAACAACCGCCAGTCCCGGATGCCCAACGACTCCCTTCGCCACATCAACGATCGTTTCGATGTCCAGACCGAACTTCACGCCCTTCACGGAAGTATCCGTCTTCACGTGAGTCTTGGGAGGAAGGTCTGGGTTCACGCGAAGCGCGACGTTGGCCTTCACGCCGAGTTTCTTCGCAACTGTACCAATGGCGAGCAACTCCTGTTCGCTCTCCACATCAAAGAGGAACACGCCATTCTTCAGCGCGAACTCGATCTCCGCGTCTGTCTTGCCGACACCCGCGAACACGATCTTCGCTCCGGCAGGTCCGGCCTTGAGAGCGCGACGAAACTCACCTTCGGAAGTCACATCGAACCCGGCTCCATGTTCGCCCATGAGTTTGCACAAGCTCAGGTTGCCGTTGGCTTTCACCGAGTAGCAGATGATGGGCTTGGCGGAAGCGAACGCGGTTTGAATCTGCGCGAGGTGATGAAGGAGCGTCGCCTGCGAATAGACATACAGCGGCGTGCCGTACTTCGCGGCCAGTTCGGCAACTGGGACATCTTCACAGAACAGAGCGCGCTCGCGATACTCGAAGTGGTCCATGATTGTGTGGTGGTGTGGTTTGG
>JAKEEV010001161.1 GCA_022616395.1 Planctomycetia bacterium
CCGAAGTTGATGCGCGCGGTCGATCCTCACCCGTTCGTGCCATCCGACCCGGCGACACGAGACGAGCGCTGTCGAGACATCTTCCAGACGCAAGTCGCGGCACTCGGACGGAGGTTGTCGCACGTCGGTCCACCGGCGGTTTCGATTGGCGTTTCCGGCGGGCTGGATTCAACGCTGGCGCTTTTGGTTGTGTGTAAGACGATGGACGAACTGGGAGTTCCACGCGACCATGTTCATGCGCTGACCATGCCGGGCTTCGGCACCACCAGCCGCACGCGAGGGAATGCTCACAAGCTGATGAATGATCTGAGAGTATCGATTCGCGAGGTGGACATCCGCTCGTTGTGTTTCGAGCAGATGAAAGCAATCGGCCACTCGCCCTTCGGTATCAAGCTCGCGAGCGAAACGGTGGAGTCGCTCACGGAGAAGCTGGGGCGACTGCCTCCGGAGAATTGCAACGACCTCGTCTTCGAGAACGTGCAGGCTCGTGTTCGCACCTCGCTGCTCATGAACTCCGGCTTCGTGATCGGCACGGGCGATTTGTCGGAACTTGCTCTCGGCTGGTGTACATACAACGCCGACCACATGAGCATGTATAACCCGAACGTGAGCATTCCGAAGACGCTGGTAAAGTTCCTGGTGAAGTGGGCCGCGGAGCACGAGTTCGAGGGTGGCGCTCGCGAAACGCTCCTGGACATCGTGAGCACCGAGATTTCGCCGGAACTATTGCCCACCGACGCAAGCGGGAAGATCACGCAGGTGACCGAGTCCACCGTCGGGCCTTACGAACTGGTGGACTTCTTCCTGTATCACTTCCTGCGCTTTGGGGCGGAACCTGAGAAGATTCTCTTTTTGGCCGAACACGCGAAGTTCGAGAAGCCGCGCACATCGGACGTGGTGAGGGACTGGCTGCGCGTCTTCTTGCGTCGATTCTTCACCAATCAGTTCAAACGGAGTTGTTTGCCGGACGGCCCGAAGGTGGGCACGGTGAGCATCTCTCCTCGCGGAGACTGGCGCATGCCTTCGGACGCCGCAGCGCGCGTCTGGCTGGATGCTGTGGAGGGAGGAGAGTGAGCGTCGGCTTCATTCCGCGGGTTGGCAGTTGTACTCGCGCGGCAAATTGGCTTCGCAAACGTTGCACTCGAACACATCGCACTTCACGAGGTTGAGCGAACCGCACGCAAGGCAGCGGCGGAATTCGCACATCGGGTCGAAGCCTTCGGTTGGCTCAAGCCCGGCAGCGCGTAGAGCCGCGACCACTTCCACCCACGACTCAGGCTCCGGGCAGTAGCCGGTAGACTGATACCGAATCGGGTTGCAGGGTTACCATGTTTGGTTTTGGGGTTGGTTGCGTGAGAAGACCCCTCACTCGCCGTTACGACTGACGCGCTTCGCGTCAGTCTACGGCGACCTCGCCCCGCTTTTGCGGGGCGAGGTGTGGGTCTTGCCCATTGCGTGTCGCTTCGCGAATCTGCAACCGCGCCCACCTCTCTTGCGCCGTGCGGGGGAGAGATCGCCGCCGCGGAGCGCTTCGCTTCGCGAAAAGCGGCGGGTGAGGGGGTCTTCAACACACAATAACCAATCAACACGATCCGGTATGATTGCTCCCGCGTGTGACACTCACCCGATTGCCCGCAAGCGCGAAAGTCAACTCGCCGGCCGCGAGCACCGGTTTTCCGCCCGCGCACGCGACGTGTTCCGAATGCCGGTCGGCAATGAGCAGTGTTTCCTCTTCACTCACGACGAATGTAACGGTGATTTCGCTTGAAGTGTTCGCGGACAGGCCGGTCGCTTTCATCCAGCGCACGACATCCTCTGGCGACATGATCGGCGTTCCGCCAGCGACCAGCGCGCTACGTTCTGCAATCGTCCGCGAGCCGACATAGTGGTAAAGCATGGGTGCAGAGCCGTTCATCCTTCCGAAGCCTTCTCGCGGGCCGGGTCAGGTGCAGCGCCGGGATCGGCGGCTCCATCTGTGACTCTCTCTGATAAAATCCGCTCAAGGGTCTCTGCAAACACCGTGTATGCCTTGTCGTTCTCGCGAGTGTAGAGAACCATCCGCACCTCGTCGATGTCGTGCTGCTCCCGCTCCAAGAACTCGATAATCGTCCCAAGCGCAATCGGCGCGGCCAGCCGAAGCGGATAAACGAAGGCGCCGGTGGAAATCGAAGGAAACGAAATACTGCGCAAGCCGTGCTGGACTGCAACCTCCAAGCTGCGTCGGTAGGCGCTGGCGAGCAACTCTGGTTCGTGCTCGTCGCCGCCGCGCCAGACCGGGCCAACTGCGTGAATCACATGTCGCGCTCTGAGGTTACCACCGGTGGTGATGACTGCGTCGCCGATCGGACAACCGCCAATGCGCCGACACTCCTCGTAAATGCGCGGACCGCCCTTGGTGTGAATCGTGCCATCAGTGCCTGTGCCCTTATTGAGCCGCCAGTGTGCTGCGGTGACGACCGCATCCGTGTCCTGTTCGGCGATGTCCCCGGTGACGAGCCGCAACGTCGTCTTTCCGATTTTGGTTTGCATTGGTATGGTAGAGACGCGCCGAGGGGCCGAACGACCCCGCTCAGCAGCCCCGCCCG
>JAKEEV010001162.1 GCA_022616395.1 Planctomycetia bacterium
CGGAAGCGAAACCGGGGTACGAGTTCACAACCGCCCAGAACGAAGTCATCGGAAGTCTTGGCGCGAGGATGAAGCTTGTGGGCCTCATCCTTGTGATCTTTGGCGCTCTCAATCTGATCAATGCGTTTCTCGTCCAGATTCTCTTTACTCAACTCAATAACGAGTTGGTTCCGACTGACGTGAGGGACCAACTTGCTCAAATCGGCAAGCAGGAGCGTTGGGTCGTCACTGGGTATGTAACCGTCGTGGGTGTGGTGTTTCTGTGCGTCGGGGCCTGGACGCGATCCGCCGGCGAGTCATTCCGACAAATCGTGGCCACTTCCGGGAAGGATGTCAGTCACCTGATGGAGGGCTTCAAGACGCTGCACAAGATGTACTCGCTGATTGCAACCGCGCTGGTAGCCGCGATCCTGGCGTACCTGATACTCATCATCGTCAAAGCGGCAATCACGTAAAGCGCGGGTGTTGAGCGCGAAGGCAGCGATGAGCAAGGCGAGATCTTCGGGTACACTCGTGGGCGCAAGCGGAGGAACCGCCCATGAAAATCGTCGTTGAGTTTACCACTGCAGCGCGAATAGACCTGTTTGCGCTGCTCGCGGCCCGGATGCCAACCGAAGGCGATGCTGCCCGGTTTGGGGCGGAGTTTCTAACAGACATGGAAGGGCAATTCCGCGACTACGACGGATTACCGCCTGGCGCGGAGAAGTACAGCAACGCGAATGGAACCGTTTGGTGGTGGCGATACATGAACGGCATCTGGGCGGTGTACACTCTGGAGGATCGAACGTCCTGGTTATTCAGAGCAGTTCGCGCGGTTACGGTGTTTGCTTTTGAGCCGCTTCCGCCCGCGCCTTGAGTTCCGCGATCAGTTCCTGTGCGGTCAGAGTCGGACCGGGATTTGCCAGCCGCCGGGCGAGTTCTGCTTCCCGTTCTGGGCTGAGTTTCGGAATCACTGCCTCGGCTCGCGCCTGGGCTGCCAGCGGCGGGACGTAGTAGCCGAGTGATTCACCTTCGGGAGTATCGATTGAAATCAGCCCCTTCCCACCGCCGTTGATTTCGATCAACTCACGCAGAAGCGCGATCAACACATGCCCCTTCTCTTCGTCCGACAGCGTGCGGACGTAATCCACGGCTGAAGTCGTCGAGCCGTTTGCGGTGGAAGTTGGCGTATTCATGTCGAGTCCCTTTGCGATCTCTCCTCACATCC
>JAKEEV010001163.1 GCA_022616395.1 Planctomycetia bacterium
CATTCATTTACACGCTCATCTTCCGCAGAGCGGTGCAAGGAGGAATGGGGCCGATTCTCGCGGGCGTGATGGTCGGCGGCGTGCTGTTCGTCGGCGCGTTCCATTACTTCGTCCGTCCGCACATGTTCACAATCGGCTTCCTCGCGTGGACGATGATGTGCGTGATCGACTACGAACGCGGTCGATGCACCGACTGGCGACTCGCGGGGCTGATTCCGCTGTATGTGCTCTGGACGAATCTTCACGGCGGTGTTCTCGGCGGAACGATGACGCTGGGACTGGCGGTCGCGGGGTGGGGAGTGTTGTTCCTGGCGCACCGCGTTCCTTCTCGTTGGCATCGTGATCGCGTGCGGGCTGACGCCGTTTGTGAATCCGCACGGGATGGAGATGATTCGCATCTGGCAGCGCATCGTCGCGTCAAAGGTGTTACCGCAAGTCGTGAATGAGCACATGCCGCTCGATCCGACTTCGCCGCTGGGCCTCACGGTGATCGCACTCGGCGTCTTCTACATCTTCCTCTTGGCCGGAACGCTGCCGAAACTCCCCCGCGTGTCGTGGCTCATTCCGCTCGTGTGGTTTGTTCTGAGCTTCAAGGGTATTCGACAAGGGCCGCTGTTCGCGGTGTGCGCGGGTGTGGCCATCACCGACTTGTGGAAACACACGATCTGGCACCGACTCTTGATGAAGCACGGCGATGGCTCGACCGCGTGGAACGCGGACGACCCCGCGGAATCATCAAAGCGGTTCGTTCCGCTCTGGGCCGTGTTCCTGGTGCCCGCGGTGCTGGTGCTCGGCGCGTACAAGCTGCAAGTGCTTCACATCGGAGTGCCGGTAGTCGGAAGTGGCTGGGCGCGGCTCGACCCGAACTTCATCCCGTCCGACATGACAAAGGAAGTGACCGATTACGCCGCGAGCGTCCCGCCGGGCACGCCGATTTTCAACGACGCGAACCTCGGCGGCTATCTCATCTATCACACGCCGAATCTGAAAATCTTCATGGATGACCGCTGCGAACTCTACGGCGACGACTGGATCAAGATGTATTCGGAGACGCTCGGCAAACCGCCGGAGGAACTCGGCCCGATCTTCGAGGAGTGGGCGAAGAAGTACAAGTTCCAGCGCGCCATCGTGATGACCAACCCGCCGGAGAAGGAGAAGCCGTCCATCGAACGGTATCTCTCCAGCGCGCCACACTGGAAGGAAGTCGCACGCGGAAAGCGCGCGGTCATGTACGAGCGCGTTCGGTAATGCACAAGCACCCGCTCCCTTGCGGTCGCGGCTCGTTGATTCGCCGCGAGTTCAAGCCTTCCAACGAGCCGCGACCGCAAGGGAGCGGGGAAAGCACATTAATAAAGTTCTCCTCAATCGCAACTTGCTGCTCTGAGTCGAGTGAGATACCTTCGGGCGTGTTTTCCTCCACATCCGCCTGAAGGTAACAGCCATGTTCTCTCCTCGCGCACTTCGGTGGTCGGTTATCACATTTCTGATGGTGGCAGCCGTCTGGGCCGTCTCCGCTGACGAGCAGCCCAAGCCGCCGGTCAAGATGACCGCGCAGGTGGACCACAAGCGGATGATGGAACTGCTCGGCATCAAGGAACTTCGCCGAGGCGCGGACGGGAACCCGAAATCCGAGCGAGCAGCCAACCTCGACGAGTCGAAGGCCAACCCATACCCCGACCTGCCCGACCCGCTGGTGCTCAAGAACGGCAAGAAGGTGACCACCGCGGAGATGTGGGTGAAGCAACGGCGACCCGAGATCGTCGAGGACTTCGACCGCGAGGTCTACGGCCGGCTACCGAAAGAAACGCCGAAGGTGAAGTGGGAGGTGACTTCTTCCGAGAAGCAGATGGTGGGCGATGTGCCGGTCGTCACCAAGAAGCTCGTCGGCAAGGTCGATAACTCCTCGTACACGCATATCACGGTCAACATACAGCTCACGCTGACCGTCCCGGCGGAAGCGAAGGGGCCGGTGCCGGTGATGATGGAGTTCGGGTTCGGCTTCGGCGGCAAGGGTCCGCCGAAGGGAGGAGCGCAGAGCTGGCAGCAGCAAGTTCTGGCAAAGGGCTGGGGCTACGCGATCATCGTCCCGAACAGCATTCAAGCCGACAACGGGGCCGGGTTGACGTTCGGCATCATCGGGCTGTGCAACAAGGGCCAGCCGCGCAAGGTGGACGACTGGGGCGCGCTGCGCGCGTGGGCCTGGGGCGCAAGCCGGGCGCTCGACTACTTCGAGACCGACAAGGCCGTTGACGCGAAGCGAGTCGGGATCGAAGGGCTGTCGCGTTACGGCAAGGCGGCAATCGTGGCGATGGCCTACGACGAGCGCTTCGCCATCGGGTTCATCGGCTCGTCCGGCGCAGGCGGAGTGAAGCTCCACCGCCGCAACTACGGCGAGAAAGTCGAGAACGTGGCCTCCTCCGGCGAGTATCACTGGATGGCCGGTAACTACATCAAGTACGCAGGTCCGCTGACCGCGAAGGATCTGCCGGTGGACTCGCACCAACTCGTCGCGATGTGTGCTCCGCGGCCGGTGTTCATCAGCGTCGGCTCGCTCCAGGTCGAGGGCGGGTGGATCGACGCAAAGGGCATGTTTATGGCCGGGGCCGCGGCCGCGCCGGTGTACGAGTTGCTTGGAAAGAAGGGCCTGGGAACTTCCGAGTTCCCCAAGCAGGAAACGGCGCTCGTCGATGGCGAGATCGCCTTCCGCCAGCACGCGGGCGGCCACACGACCGGCCCGAACTGGCCGACGTTCCTGAAATGGGCGGACCGCTACTTCAAGGAACCGGCGAAATAACTGGGCTGGCTTGTAGCCGGCCTCTGTGAGGCCGGTCTTTCTGTCGGACCGGCCTCACAGAGGCCGGCTACAACGGAAAACCCATCAACACGATTTGATCGCAGATCCGCCCGAAAACGCAACAAAGACCCGGCAACTGCCCGGTCTTTGTTGTTTTGCTTACTCGGTCGCGAGTATCTTGATCCTCATGCCACTCACCATTCTCGCGCTCGCTTCTTACTTCAAAGGCAACCGGTTTCTGGAACGGCTCAAGGCCGAGGGTTGCACCGTTTACCTGCTCACCGTGGAGTCGGCACTTCACGAGAAGTGGGCGCGGACCGCGTGCGACGATGTGTTCGCGGTGAATAACTTCCACGACCGCCGCAAGCTCATCAACGCGGTCGCGTACCTGATGCGGTCACGCAAGATCGACCGCATCGTTGCTCTGGACGACTTCGACATCGAAGTTGGAGCATTTCTGCGCGAACACTTCCGCATGACGGACACCGGACACGGCGATTCACAAGCAAGGCTCTTCCGCGACAAGCTCGCGATGCGCGTGAAAGCTCGCGAGATCGGCGTCCGCATCCCGGACTTCTGCTCGATCTTCAATCACGATGCGGTGCGCGACTTTCTGGCTCGCGTGCCGGCTCCGTGGCTCATCAAGCCGCGTTCGGAAGCCTCCGCAGCCGGCATCCGCAAGCTACACACGGCCGACGAAGTTTGGAAGCGCATCGAAGAGCTGGGCGACGAGCAATCTTTCTGCCTCATCGAACAGATGGTGCCAGGCGATCTGTTCCACGTCGATTCACTCTCCGCGAACGGCAAGGTTGTGTTCGCCGAAGTGAACGCGTACTGGCGTCCGCTGCTCGATGTGTATCAGGGAGGCGGAATCTACGCGACCCGCACGTTCCCGCGAGAGAAGCCAGAAGTCGCGGAACTGCGGCGCGTGAATGCCCAGTTGCTCGAAGGCTTCGGCCTGGGCTGGGGAGCTTCACACACCGAGTTCATGAAGGCCCACGCGGACGGACAAATCTATTTCATCGAAACGAGCGCTCGCGTTGGCGGAGCGAATACCGCGGAGATGGTTGAAGCGGCGACCGGCGTGAACCTCTGGAGCGAATGGGCGAAGCTCGAACTCTGTCGCGGAACGAACAACTATTCGCTTCCGCCGTTGAAACAACGATTCGGCGGCGTGGTAACTTCACTCGCACGCCAGGAGAAACCGGACACTTCCAGTTTCACCGATCCGGAGATTGTTTACCGGCTCGACATGAAGCATCACATCGGCTTCGTCGTCGCGGCGGATTCCCCGCAGCGCGTCGAAGAGTTGCTCACGCAGCACATGGACCGCATCGCACGCGACTATCACGCCGCGATGCCGGGCCAGGACAAGCTGGGGCATTAGCGAAGTTACACCCGCTCCCTTGCGGTCGCGGATCGTTAGTTCACTGGGAGTTCAAGCCTTCAAACGAGCCGCGACCGCAAGGGAGCGGGTGCTTTTGCCCCGGTGAGCGAAAACAAACCGGGCCGCGAGTTTCCTCGCGACCGGCAACTCCGTCGCGTTCACTTCCTGACCTGTGGTTGTGGAAGGCTCACGGCACCGAAAGCGGTGCTGGAACAGCCTTCCTCACGGCGATTGCTTGGCGAAACGCTCGGACGACGCAACATCGTCCTGCTGCAAAACAGCGAGCTGAACACGCTCAGGAGTTGGGTTGAAGGTAACCCGCGACCGGGGCGAACGCAATCACGGAGTGCCTCAGTGTCTGAGTTTGTAGCCGGCCTCACAGAGGCTGGCTACAAACTCAGACACTGCACGGAGTGGCTCGCGGTGGACACTTCGCGAAATCGCAGCGTATGATAGACACATTCCTCTCCTCACCCCAAACTGTTGCGCAGAGTCCTTGATTGTTGGAGAGTTCGCCAATGCACCGTCGGCCCGTTATTGGAATTGCCACGCAAACGCTCCCCGCGATCCCCGGCGAGCGGCAAGCGTGCTGGCTGATGGGCCGCAGTTACGTCGAG
>JAKEEV010000158.1 GCA_022616395.1 Planctomycetia bacterium
AGCCTTCAGGAAGAAGATGGAAGATCCCGATGTGCCTCAGCAGGATAAAGACAAACTGCGTGCCGAGCGGCAAGGCGACCTGGACGCGATGCGGGCGTGGGTGACGACCGCTGAACCGGCTCGCAAGGCCGCTTACGATGCGGATGCCTTCGACCTCCCGGCCGAACTCGCCATGAAGGGGAACTCCTCGACGTTCCTCAAGGACGGCAAGGTTCAGATCAAGTCGCTCATTGGCAATCGATGCCTGACCTGTCACGGACCCGGAGGCAGGCAGCACGAAGAATACCCGCTCACCGACTACGAGAAGCTCAGCAAGTACATGAAGCCATTCGCTCCTCCAGCAGACACCGGCAACGGAAACGAAAACGCCAACCTGACCCCCGCTCCTCCCACAGCTCCGGCCCCGCGTCCACTCCCGACGCGAGCTATCGAGCCAATCCCTGACGCGAAGGACGACTGACGACCAACACAGAACAGTGAAGGGCGAGGCAAGTTTGGCGGTCAATCCCTTGCGATTTGGGTGGTGATCCCCCTACCCACCCCCCTCCTTTGGTCTGCATCTGTTTTCCCAGGATTTGTGGAGTTTTCTGACTTTGCGGTACAAAGAGGTGGCCTTTATAGCGCGTTTTTACTTGTTTTTCTGGACTTTTAAAAGGCCACATGTGGCCACAGCGACCGAGGAACGCCAAATGCCTCAAATCCTGGGATTTGACGCTCTCCAAGGAGTCACAAGCACGCGATTCTTGCCAATCCTCGCCCTCGAAACCGGTCCGTTTTGCTCCTCTCCAGAGCGCATTCGCAAGGGAACTGCCCTCGCCAGCCCACACTTCAGTTGCTTTCAGCGCGCAGGGGAGGCGGAAGGAAATGCCTGAGTGCATTCCCTGTGCTGTTTGGTTTCCAGCACAATTGTGACTGATAAGTGAACATTTTTCAAGTAACTGAACACAATTTGAGATATTTCGCACCCAACAGACACAACTCCACGCAGGATGTGATCGGTTGCCCCGGACTCTTTTCCCGTTCCTTCCCGCTGACTCGACATGCGAACGCCCGTTCACAGACCACATCTGGCGCGAACCACATTCGGCTCGCGTTGTCTTTTCTCGTGGAAGGGCAAGCCGATTGGCTGACGGCACTCGTTTCGAAAACGAGCGAAGCTCACGCTCTTGGGGGTTCGACTCCCCCTCCTTCCGCCTTCTAAGCACTGGGCACAGAGGTTTGTAAGTTTTCAACGAGCCGCGACCAGCGGGAGCGGTAGTCTTTCATGGACCGCCGCCATCTTGGCGGCTTGTGACAAGCGGGCCAGAGGCCCGCGGTCCATAAGAACGCCCGCTCCCGCTGGTCGCGGCTCGTTGAAAAGCAACATGCAACTCAGGCCACCTGCTTAGAAACGTGGAACGCGGAACGAAAGCATGGTTTGGTTTTCGTTCCGCAATCCGAATTCCGAATTCCGCATTTGGAAGGGCCTCGTGGTCCAACGGCTCACGACACCTGGATCACAACCAGAAAATGGGGGTTCGACTCCCTCCGAGGCCACTTTCTTCCCACGTGAAAGACAAATCGGAGCCGGAAGCGTGAGCGACGGGAAGTAAGAATCCGTCGCTCACGCTTCCGGCTCCGATTTCAAACCCGCACCAAATTACTTCGGAATGTCGCACACGAGAGTTGCGTAGGAGCGGATTTCCTCGAACTTCTTGCCCGCGTGTTCGCCGGCCTTCGCTTCAGAGTGGCGGGCATACACCGCGTATCGGCCGGCTCCCTCGAAGGCTTGCGTGTAGCCTTCCTTGTCCGTCTTCACGGCCTTCTTGCCGTCGGGCGTAATCACGGTGACTTCGGATTCCGCGACAGGCTTCCCGGCCATGAGCACGCGGAAGCGCACCTTCCCCGAACCGCCCTCCGCGACCACTTCCATCGGCAACTTCGCACCGACAGCCTTCGCGGTCGGCGAACCGATGGTCGCCTTCGGGTAGTACATCAGCTTGAATGCCTTCGCATCCGCCTTCTGAATCACGCCGTAGTCCGTGATGCCATACACCACGCGGTTTCCGCTGCCCGGCACATTCACCGCGTAGAACCCGTCGCCCTTCTTCCACTCCAGGGCGCTCTCCTTGCCGTTCGCATCAACAAGCGTCAACTTGGTGTTGGCGATCTTCTCGATGTTCACATCGGTATCCGGCTCCAGGTTATCGCTGAACACCACCTTCGCCGATTCGCCCTTGGCGTCCGGCACGATGTACGGGAAGTGCGCATTCGCCGCAGCGCACGCGAACAGCCCGACCACCAGAGCACCAATCATGCGGTTCATGAGAAACCCTCTCAGGGTGCCAGCGCGCAAGTTCGTCATTCCTCGTGGTGCGGGCTTTCGCCCGCGTGCTGCCCGAACAGGTCGCACCACGAACTTGCGCGGCCCGGCAGGTGGTGTTGTATGGCGGGGAGACAACAGACAAGAGCTATTCGCGCACCATCAACAGGTCCGGGATCGTCGGATAGGCATCTTGCCGCTTGAAGACAGGCAAGATGCCTGTCCTACTTACTGATGAGCAGGTTCGGGATCGTAGGACAGGCATCTTGCCTGTCATTTGCTTCAGACAGGCAAGATGCCTGTCCTACTTGCTGATGAGCAGGTCCGGGATGTCGTGGGGCGTTCCGCGAACGGAAACTCTCTTGAATGGCCACTCCGTCGGCGGGGTCATGGATTCCGCGACGTTGTCCATGACGAGTATCGTATCAACACACGCGGCCGGGCCGACTCGCGGTTGCCACACGAGAGCTTGCCCGGTTGCAAACGACTCCTCGTGGCCCGCGCGGCGCAATTCCTCCGCCAGGAATCGCCCCGCTCCGTAGCCCGGCTGACTTAATCGGCCGTCGAACTCGAATGGCGTGCCGCCCAGAATCACATTCGTTGCTTCCGCGGCTTGGGCGATGGTCCCGGTGGGCTTGGAGAGTTCGCGATAGATCGCGCTGAGCTTGATAGCCAGATCGTGTGCAACTCGAAACTCATCCGGCGGCTGGTCGAAGCTCACCGACCGCGAACACGTCACGAACAGCCCATCACGCTGACCGGTGGCCTGAAGCACGCACGTCTGATTGATCGGCGCGGAAGTGAACCCCGACCGCCGGAACTTCGACCCGCGGCCGTCAGCAGTGATGCTGATGGAGGCGGCTTCGATGTTGTGGTGAAGTAACCGGTGCCCGACTTGACCCGCGACCTCTTCTTCTGTTTCCCCACGAGAGATGGATCTCGCGGTTGCCTCGACCGCGTGCCTCACCCACTTCCCCAGGTCTCGATAACTCTCCTGCTCGTAAGCCGAGAGAATGCGTAACAGCGGGCGGAGCCGGTCGTTGGCCATCGGCACATTCGGGAACGGCCGATCCGCCGCGACCGTTCGCCCCGCGGAGACGTTGTAGAGCAGGTCCGACCGACCGCCGTTCCACGCCCATTCCTTCAACTGAAAACCGAGTTGATCGAGTTCCTCGTCGAAGAGCCTCTGCGTGTCCACATTCGAGCAGAGCAACCAGCGCTGGCGGCCGTTGGTGTAGACGCCCGGTCGCTCGGAGTCCGCGATCAGCCCGCGGACGTTCAGCCCGGAGGTGAACCACGAGACATGTGCGGGCATGAGCAGAATCACCGCCTCGCAGTTCATCTCGTTGAGCACCTTCTCGACAAGCTCTTGCTTGGCGTCGATGTCCGCGCGTCGGGCCGCGACCGCGGGGGGAATTTGAGGCTCCAGGGCGAAGTCCGCGATGGTTTGCATGTGCGAGTCCAACTTTCGTAGCCCAAGTCATCAGTCATCAGTCATCAGTGAAATGCAGAACCAGCGCCTCCTGATTACTGATTACTGATTACTGATTACTTCAAACTCTTGCACCACTCGGTCAAAAGTTCCACGCCAAGCGGATCGACTCGGTTGGATGAAAGCGGAGGCATCTGGCCGCTGTTGGCTCCGCGCTGACGGATGCGATGGATCACCACGCTACGTTCAGGCGCTCCGGGTGCAATCAACCGGGCGTCGGCGAGGTCGAACGTCTGGTGAACTGGTTTCGAGCCGATGAGCCGCATTTTCTCCCACGGAGTCGAGAAGTCCAGTTGCATTTGCGCATTCCCGCCTCCAGCTTCCACATGACACGTTGCACAGTTGGTGTGCAACCACGCCTTCGCGCGAAGAGCCAAATCCCGCGTCTTGTCGTAAGGATCAACGAGCTTGTTGAGCGCTGAGGGCGTTCGCGGAAGCATGGTGGTTGCCTTCGGCATCCGCTGGCCGGGTTGCTGCCGTTCGGTCGCGTCCTTCACCACGGAGAGCGCGTCACCCGGCCAGTCCACATTAAATAGACCGAGGTGCTCGAACACGCGAAGCTGGTTGTCCGTGCGGCCGCTCGCGTAAGTGAAATCACGATTCATCTGAACTTCGGACAGCCCCAACACGAAGTTCGCGGCTCGACTGTGACACACCATGCACTCCGCCCGGCCCGGATAGTGCCAGCTCTGATCCCGCAGACCCGTGGCCGTTTTCACCTTGAAGAGAACATCCATTCCCTTCGCGTTCACGAGAGTCGCATCGGTGCCGTCGCCGTTCCAGATGTAGGAATAGCCATACCACTCGCCGGATTGCTTCGTGAGGAAACGTGTTTCGATCCACTTGCGGGTCGTGGGGTCTCCTTCGGTCATCTCAAGAGCAAAGCTCTTGATGAAGACAGTCTTGTCAGGAAACTCCCAGCTTCGCGTGCGGTGATAGGGAATCTTCGATCCCGGAGGAAGTGCAAGATAGCGTTCCTTGTAGGCTCCATCCAACCAGAACGGCGCGTTGACCGAGTAGGGAATCACACTCGACTTCAATTTGTGATTCTTGACTGAATCAAATAACCCGCCCTCGCTCAGTTTCTTCGGAAATGTATTGTCACTTTTCACATTATTGGGAGTGAGCGTATAGAACCCGCCATCACCAGCCGTTGAATGATGGCAAATCAGAAGCTCGCCGGTGGGATCAATTGCGAACGCGGTGATCTTGAGCGTGGTGATTGCGATCTTCTTGTGCCAGAGAATCTTCTCCCCATCGTGCTTCACGGCCCAGATGTGACTGGTGCTGTAGTCGCCATAAATATACGCGCCCCTTAACTCCGGGTATTTCTCGCCATGATAGACAACACCGCCGGTCAGTGAACGCGCTTCGGAATGGTGATGCTCGACGGTCGGCTTGACGAACGGAGTCGGCCCGGCCTTGCGTGTGGGATAGAACGGATGGCTCCCCTCCATCACGCTCCAGCCGTAGTTGGCGCCCTTCTTCACCAGAAATGCCTGTTCCCACAAATCCTGACCATTTTGCCCGACCCACAGTTGCTTGGTCTTCGCGTCGAAAGTGATCCGCCAGGGGGCACGCAGTCCGTAAGCCCATGTCTCCGGCACGAACTCCTTGCGATCCACGAACGGGTTATCCTTCGGCACGCTGTAGGCTTTCCCGTCGGCTGGCTTATCAACATCAATTCGCATTACCTTCGCTAACAACAAATCCGTGCGCTGACCTACCACGTTGGTATCGGAATCCGAAGTACCATCTCCACTGGTGACGTACATCATCCCATCGCCACCGAAACACACCGCGGCTCCGTTATGCCCGTCCGATTCCCATTCGATAATGGTCTTCGCGGTTTTAATGTCGAGCGTGTATGGAGCCTTCGTGGTCATCGTATAGCGTGTGATGGCGCTCCATTTTCCCTTGCGACCCGGAGTTGAGCCGTTCCAGCCGATATAGATGTAACCATTCTCCGCGAACTTCGGATGGAAGCAGATGTCATACGCGGTTCCTCCGTTGGGAGTCTCCATCAACTTCACAACATCCTTCTCTGTCGTGCCCGCATCAAACTTGAATCTCCAGAGCGCAGTAGGGCCATATGACCACGGCTGCGTGATGGCGAGCATCTCGCTCGTTCCCGGAATCCGGTTCACTGTGATGGGGAAAGCTGGCTTGTACTTCTCGAGCACTCGCGTTGCAACGAACGGAGGGGGAGGATCGGGAAACCCAACCACGGTGGATGTGGTGACCGGCTCGAACTTCTCGATGCCGTGCGGCTTCGCGGTGTTCGCATCCGGGCCGATGAAGGTGAGAGTCGCGTAGTCTTCGCTCTGGTGGAAGAACGGCGGAATCTTCCGCTTGGCGATTGGCGCGATGCACGACAGTTCCTCTTCCTTCCAGTCCTTGTGATAGTCGAACCGGCAGAGGTTCAGCTTCCACTTCTCGCTCGGTATCGGTCGGCCGCCGGTGCGGAGGAAGTCCGTCCACGGAATTCGCCCCTCAACACTCCATCCCTTATCTCCATCATCACGCTTGTTCAGCGTCCCGTTGAGTTTCACTTTCGCTTCCATGCGAAACTTGCCGACCTTCGATTGCTTCACAATCGAGTCGTTGTCGAACTTGGGATAGAACGCATCGAACGCTGCTCCCGCGGCATTCACCTGGAACTCGTAGTAACCGGGCTTCTCCGCGTCCGGGCGGAAGAACAGCTCGAAGACATCATTCCGCCACAATTCGCCATCGTGTTCCTTGATGTCGGCAAACAAGTCGGAGTCTTCCATCTGGGCATGGAAGTACAGATAGTCGCGATCCCACAGAAGTTTCGCGGAGGTCGCGGTGCGACTCATGCGCGCCTTGTCGCCCAGCCAGGGAAGGTGAAACGCACTGATGGGCTGAGCGTGTTTCCACGCGGCTTCATCCGCTGTTCCATCAAGCGTGATGGAAGAATCCGCCCACCGGCACTCGAAGTTCGTCGGTGGTGCTTGCTTGAACGGCTCAGGAAT
>JAKEEV010001164.1 GCA_022616395.1 Planctomycetia bacterium
CTCCGGCTTCCCATTTCACGGTCATCGACTTGTCATCGAACGTAATCTCCGTCTTGTTCGTGGACGATTCGGGCTTCTGACCGCTGCTTTCGATGGTGGTGACTCTCCAGGCTCCAGCGAGCGCCTTCTGGACGGCCGACGGGTCTTGCTTTTGCGGTTTCGGATCGCCAGTAGAACTCGGTGTCGGGCCGCTTTTCTTGTTGCAGCCAATCGCCAGAGCCAGAACGAGCACAACCAAACTCAAGGCGCTGCGGCGAGCCATCTGAATACCCTCTTAATCTGTAACCCGAAGTGATCGTCGCACCGCGCGCGCTTCTCGTCAAGCGGTAGCGAGCGGCAATGTGGATGCAAGCTGAGCGCTTAGATGATCCCCGCTATTCCCGTGCCGCGGTAGATCACTGCGTGGTCCTGAATCTGCACCAGTGGTTGAGCGCGGCTCCACAAGTTCGCGTACACCCACTCGACCACTTCGCGCTGTTGATCTTCCGAGAACTGGTGGACGTTCGGGTGAAGGAGGATCATCCACACCACTGCCATGAACCGCTCGAAGTCATCCACGAAGAACTCAACCCGGCTGGATTTCGTCAGTATTTGCGCGCCGGCGAAGAGTGGATCGGTCGCAAGCTCCGTAGCGCACGCGAGAAGATCCTGGTCGTTGTGGTGATTGAAGAATCGCCCGGCGAAGTGGTTGTAGAGCCATGTCGTGCTGGTCGGGTCGTCGCTTCGGCTTGCCATGAGCACCGCGTGAATCGCTCCGCATGGGCCGGGACCCGGTTCGACCGCGAGCACGTGTCGGTAGAGATTCGCCAAGAGGCCGTGCCAGAACGATTGCGGGCTGTAGTAGAGCGAGTGGTGCAGGGTGATGAGTGTCATTCGGCGGTCGCTGAGGTGTTCCGCTCGGAAGCGGAGAACGGCCTCTTCGTCGCGGAACACCTCTGGGTAGTCGCCGCGGATCGTTTTGACGTGCGGCGTATTCTGCCGTTGGGTGCGCTCCTCGACCACCGCAAGCGCTGCGTCCTCAATGTCCACGAGAAACAGCCCTCCGCGAAACGCCGATTCCAGAATGCGAAATTGCGGTTCGTTGCTCGACCCGACCGACAGCGCGGTGAGCGGTTGATCGAGCGGGAGGCTCTTGCCCAGCGTTCGGAGAATGCGGGCTAGTGCGCTTGCGATGTCCACCTTGTCGTTGCTGTGGCGAGACCAAATCTTGTCCTGCTGATACATGTGCCCGCCGGCTGCGCGCAGTCCGAGCGCGAATCGCTCTTCGGCAGATAATGTCGGTATGAGGCCAGGCATAGAGGTTGCGCTCAGTAAGGTTTGCCGAGGCTGGCGGCCTTCCACTTGGCGAACAGTTCGACGCACTCTGGAT
The DNA here is from genome assembly GCA_022616395.1 of Planctomycetia bacterium. Lineage (GTDB taxonomy): Bacteria > Planctomycetota > Planctomycetia > Gemmatales > Gemmataceae > Gemmata. The sequence goes on from JAKEEV010001164.1 coordinate 1,370, forward strand.
GCAGCGGCCCGGTTTCCACTCGCAGCGGGCTTCCGCCCATCTCGGCGAGAATCTTCGCGCCGACACACAGTTCGCAGAACCCCGCGGCTTGCGCATCGGCAATCGACGCGCCGTAATAGACCACGTCGATCTTCGACCAGTGAGTCGCGGCCAGACACATCGGGCACGGCTCGCAAGTGGTGTACATCGCGCAGCCACTGAGGTTGATCGTGCGCAGAGCCGCGGATGCTTTGCGGATGGCACCGACTTCCGCGTGCGCGGTCGGGTCGCAGGTCAGCCAGACGGTATTGTGTGCTTCCGACACAACCGCGCCATCTCGAACGATCACCGCGCCGAACGGAGATTGCCCCGCGGCGATTCCCTGCTCGGCCACGTTTATTGCCCGTCGCATCAACTCTTCGTGGCTCACGGTGAAATCCTCCAGATTGATCCGCAGATTTGAAGACAGAAGAAGAATGGCCACAAAAAAGCACAAAGGGCACAAAAGAAAACCAAGACACAGAAGCATGGTTTCAATTCATTCTTCTGCCTTCTGTCTTCGTTTGTGCCCTTTGTGCTTTTTTGTGGCCATTGTGTCTTCATCTCAGTGCGGCAGACCAAACACATAGTACGCCAGGCAGAGCAATCCGAGTACCACGCCGCCAGCGGTGATTTCGCGCACTCGGCCAGAAGCGAGCTTCAACAGTGGGTGAGCGATTAGCCCGGCCGTCAGCCCGTTGGCGATGTTCAACGTGAAGACCATCAGCACCACTGCGACGAACGCAGGCACTGCTTCGGTGAAGTCATCGAAGTCAATCTTCCGCACCGAGCCGAACATCAGCACTCCCACCGCGACCAGCGCCGGGCCGTAGACGAAGCCAAGCGACTGCAACGGCTGAACGAGCGGAATGAAGAACAGCGCCCCGGCAAACAGCAAGCCTGTCGTGACTGCCGCGAGTCCGGTGCGAGCACCTTCCTTGACGCCCGCGGCCGATTCGATGTACGCCCCGGCGGTCGAGGAGCCGACTGTTGCGCTGAACATGCACGTTACGGCATCCACGAGCATCGGGCGTTCCATCTGGGGCAAGTTTCCCTTTTCGTCAAGCATGTTCCCCGCTGCGCCAACCCCGACGAGCGTGCCGAGCGTGTCGAGGAGACTCATCAGTATGAGTGTGAGCAGAACCGGCAGGAAGCTGAGCTTCAACACGCCGATGATGTCGAGTTGAAACGCGATCGGAGACAGATCGTATTCGCCGGTGAACGGCAGAGCGACAATCGCGGTTGGCTTTGCACCGACGCCCGCGAAGTAAGCCGCGACCGCCGTAACAGCCATTCCAATGAGCAGCGCGCCGCGCACATTCCGGCACATGAGCGCGACCGTGAGCAGTAGTCCGAACGCCGCGAGCAACACGCGGGTGTCTCGGATGTTGCCGAGCTTCACCGGCACATTGGTTCGTGGCAAGGTTGGTGTGGTGGGTGTTGGGAGTCCTTCACTGAAGTTCGTGATGATGCCGCTCACATACAGACCGATGAACGCGAGGAATAACCCGATGCCGGCGGCGAAACTGTGCTTCATGCTCGGCGAGATGGCCGTTGCGAGCCAGGTGCGGATGCGAAGCAGTGTGATGATGAGGAACACAACTCCCGCGACGAACACCGCGCCGAGTCCCAACTGCCAGCCGATGCCCATCGCCGTGAGGCTGAACGCGATGAACGCGTTCTCGCCCATGTACGGGGCAACCGCGATTGGCCGATTGGCATACAGGCCCATCAGCAGGCAACCGAACACCGCGACAAGGATAGTGGCAACCGTGCTTGGTCCGGTCGGGATTTTGGCGGCTGATAAGATCGCGGGGTTGGCAACGATGATGTACGCCATCGCCGCGAACGTGGTGATTCCTCCGAGCACTTCGGTGCGAATTGAGGTGCGGTGTTCCGCGAGCCGGAAGAAGCGTGCGAATGCATTCACGCGGAATCTCCCGCGATGGGAAGTGTGATCGGTCGGCGTTCGCGATGCGATTGGTAGATCGCGCTGAACAGCTCGACCACCGCGCGGCCGTCTTCGCCCGTTACCAGTGGAGCGCGACCTTCGCGAATCGCTCGGAGGAAGTCTTGTATCTGGAGTTTGTGGTAGTGAGTGGTCGCGTTCACACGCGCGAACGCTTCCCGATCCGAGTCCTGGAACTCGCTCAACAAGTGTTCTTCGCCGGGGACGGTCCAGAGATCCGTCAGCGGCGGTTCCATAATCTCAGACACGCCCGCGATGAACGTTGCTCCTCGATCTGTCTCCACACCAACCGATGCGCCGCTTGAGCCGTGAATGTGAACCTTCGTGTAAATGCCCGGCTTCTGAGACACGCTCGTGACGATGGAGCCAAGCCCACCGTTCTTGAAACGAATTGAGGCTACCGCAGTGTCGTCTACTTCCACCGTCGGATGATTCACGTTTGCCCAGTATCCACACACCTCGGCGGCCGGTCCCATCAACCACAAGAGAATATCAAGCTGATGCGGAGACTGATTCACGAGCACTCCGCCTCCTTCGGTGTCCCACTTTCCGCGCCACGGGTCCGACTGGTAATACGCTGAGTCGCGCCAACTGTATTGAATGAAGACACCCAGCGCCGGTGTGCCGATCTTTCCCGCTTCGATTGCCTGCTTCATACGCTGAACTGGCTCGTAAAACCGCCTCTGACTGATAACGCCAAGCCTCACGCTGCTTTTGCGCGCTGCGCGAAGCATCGCGTCGCAGTCCGCGAGCTTCGCGGCCATCGGCTTTTCGACAAGCACATGAACGCCAGCTTCCGCGGCGCGGATCGCGGACTCGGCGTGAAGCGGGTGAGGTGTTCCGATGATGACCGCTTCCGGCTTCGCTTCGCGAAGCATTGCGCTCAGATCAGTGAACGGCCGAATGCCATGCTTCAAAGCGAAGGAGTTCGCCCGCTCAGCGCTCACATCGCACGCGGCAACAAACTCCGCCTCTGGCAACGCCTCAAGCGCTGACGCGTGAATCTGAGCGACCTTTCCACACCCGACGAGCGCTACGCGAACTGGAGTCATGGTGGAAGCCTGAAGACAGAAGACAGAATGGCCACAAAAAAGCACAAAACGCACAAAAGAAACAAAAGACCGAAGAAAGTTCAATTCAAACACTGTTCTCTTGGTTTTCTTTTGTGCGTTTTGTGCTTTTTTGTGGCCATTCTCA
>JAKEEV010001165.1 GCA_022616395.1 Planctomycetia bacterium
TCGTCCACCGTCGGGCTGACGCCTCGACGGTGTTGGTCGTCCACCGTCGGGCTGACGCCTCGACGGTGTTGGTCGTCCACCGTCGGGCTGACGCCTCGACGCTCACAGACCTCCTGCGTCAGAGCATACGCGAGCCGAAACCGGTAGCGTTCCCCTTCGCTCAACTCTGCTGGTGTGCGCAAGAGCAATCGCGCTTCCGACAGCCCACAGGACGCCAGCGCTGAGAGTCGCTCTTCAACTGTGCCCGGCAGCGTGTCGATGAGCGGTTCATCCGGCATCGGTAACGCGAAGGCATCGACCGCGCCGAGTTGCTCACCGACGGTGCGCAAGATCGACGACTTTCCGCTTCCGCTTGGCCCAGTGAACAACACCAGATCGCCCGCGCGAATATCGAGTGCCAGATTCTCGCACACAACATGCGGCGGCTCGCGTTCCGGCAGGCCGAAGAGGTCCGCGACTGTCGCGGTGGCCAGACTGCGCCGATTGGGACGAAACTCATGACGAATGGTGATCGGAGCAAGCATGGTGAACCTCGCGAGATGAGAGAGGGAGTGGTAGAATGCGGCTGAACGAACCGGAGGACATGCGATGACTCACAACGCGATCCCGGCTGTCATGGAACCGGAAGACCTGTTGCGGATGCCGGACGGCGATCACTACGAACTGATCGACGGTAAGCCCAAGGAGAAAGCGATGGGAGCCGAATCGGACAAAGTTGCGTTGCGCATCGGCGGGATACTGGACCAGTTCTGTCTTCGAACCAAAATCGGACTCGCTTTCGGTTCGCAAACGGGCTTCAAGTGCTTTTCCGGAAAGCCGAAACTGGTTCGTAAGCCGGACGCTTCAGTCGTCTTGACGGGTCGGCTGCCGGATGACAAATGGCCGAAGGGCGACATTCCACTCGCGCCCGACTTGGCGGTTGAAGTCGTTTCCCCGAACGACACTTACGAAGAAGTCGCGGTCAAGATCGCGGAGTTCAAGTCCGCGAACGTGAAACTGATCTGGGTCATCAGCCCGGAGACGCGAACGGTGCTAATCCGTCGGCTGGACGGCTCGTGTGCGGAAGTGGGCGAAAGCGGCACGCTCTCTGGCGAGGATGTGCTGCCGGGCTTCACGTGCGCGGTCGCGGAGTTGTTCGTGTGAGGCGAGTCCGAGTCACTTCTTCTCGCGTTTGAGTTCCACCAGCAACAGGCCGGACTTTTTGAGCGTCTTGAACTCGGTCGGTCGATCCTTGCCGCTATCCGCCTCCGCGTAAATGAGTTTGAGCGAGTCACCCTTGAGTTCGTAGATTCCCTTCCAGGTCTTGTCCTTCAGCAAGCCTTCCTGATGCGCGAGGTTGATGTGCTTGGGCTTCTTCGCGGGGGCAAGGATGAGGTCGCCTTTCATCTCGGTGCCGCTGGCGGTCTTGATTGAGAAGTTGTTGTCTTTAATCACCAGCACGCCTCCGACAATGCGGTCGAGCGGGTCGCCGTTCTGCTCCGCCGCGACCACCTTCCACGTTCCTTGAAGCGCCTTCAGTTCCTTCTTGGCCTCGTCATCATCAGCAATCGCCGGCGTGAAAGTGACGAACGCCAGCGCACAGCCAAGCAGTAAAGATCGCATGGAAGTCTCCCGAAATGAAGTGAGGGCCGGAATGGATACCGGCCCTTGCTGGGAGCGCTAACAGAAAGTGAGGATTTCGTTGGAGCGCTTCAGGCGGAAAAGCGAAGAACCGGCGGAAGCCGGGACTCCAACGAAGACCGTCACTTCTTCGGCTTGGGTTTGTCGGGCGTTCGCTTCTTCTCTTCCTCGGCGGCCTTTTTCACCGCGGCTTTCTGGTCGGCGGTCAGGACAGTGTCGAGCTTCTTGTCGAACGCGTCCACGATGGCTTCCTTCAACTCCTTTCGCAAGGCGGCTGTGTCCTCGGCGTTGCCCTTCGCGGCGATGAACTTCGGCTGGAAGTCTTCACCGACTTCCGCGACGACCCTCGCGTAGGCGTCGTTGATCTTCTCGATGAGCGCCTTTTGATCCTTCGTGAGAATGGCATCGACTTCCTTGTGGAGCTTCTCGGTCGCCTCCGCGCGCTTGGCGTTCGCGGTCGCCAGTTCATCAGCGGTGGCATTCGGGTCGCCCTTCCGCTTGAGTCCGCGGATTTCGGGGCTGTCGATGGTCGCGGATCGAGCGGCGAGAATCTTCTCGACTTGCTCCGGCGTCAGTTGCAA
>JAKEEV010001166.1 GCA_022616395.1 Planctomycetia bacterium
ACCGGCTTGGGCAACACGAGGCCCGTCTTCGTTTGATACGCCTTGAGCAGTTCCTCGGCCTGTTCGGGCTTGAATCGAGCGCGAACGAGAATCGTGTCTCGTTCGCGGAGATCAGCGAGTTTGGTGAGCTGCTTTTCCAGAAGCGGTTGACCCTTCATGATCGCGGCCGATTCCTTCTGAGTCAGTTCGACGAGCTTCTCGATCTTCTCCTTCTGCTTCTTGAGGTTCTCTTCCTTCTCGTCCAGGTCAATCAATTCCTTGTAATAGGTGTCGAGTAGATCGCTGAGGTTGGTGGCCGACTTCGATTTGTCGAGAGCGAAGAACCAGTCCCATCGGCCGTCTTCCTTGTCGAGGCGCTCCGCCGCGAGTTGATCGAGTCGCTTTTGCTCGGAAGTTGGCCGATCCTTGCGTGGGATCGCGTAGTCTGCCGCGAGCTTCTTCAGATCGGCCAACAGGTCGATACGCTGACCGACAAGGTCAAGCAGTTCCTTCGTGAGAGCTTTGAGGTTGTCCGCGTCCGGGTCAGGCTTGCGAAGCGTGTCGCGTTCTTGCCGGAGTTGCGTCAGGACATTCAGCACGGTCGTTGATGCCCCGTCGAGTTTGGTGCGTGCTTCTCCGGCCAGCGCGTCGGTGATTCCAGCAGGGATCTTGCCCGGCTCGAAGTCTCCGCGACCAACTCGCGTCTTGATCGCCAGCGCCACGGCATTCAACTGAAGCGCCAACCGACGGGTATCCTCAAGCGTGGTCGAATACGCGGTCGCTTTCTTCTCCAATTCGTCCAGAGCGGCGAGAAGAAGTTTCACTTTCTCCTCGCGTTCGTCGAGCACGCGCACCCGCGCGGCAAGTTGCTGCTGGAAGATGAACAACTTCTGCGCGGCTTGTTCGAGCGGCGTCGGTGGTTCGGCTTTCTTGTCATCGCCCTTCTTGTCGTCGGCCTTCTTGATCTCTTCGAGCTTCTTGGGTTCCGGGGAAGGGGGAGTCGGCAGCATGTCCTTCACCACGCGATCCAGCCCGGCGTCCTTGCGAAGTTCGGCGAGAATCTTCTGCTTCTCGGCTTGCCCCTGTTCTTCAGCCGCGCAGAAATGGGTCTTTCAACGCATCAAGTTTCGCGCGTGCCTCGGCAACCGCGGCCAGCGCCTTCTGGTAGCTCTCTTCATCGCCCTTGAGCGCGGTGAGTTTGTCGTTGAGAAGAGCGCGAAGACGAGCGAATTCGTCCACGAGTTGTGTCGGCTGCATTCCTTTGAGCTGTTCCTCGAACTTGATCGCAGCGAGGATCGCGGATTGCGATTTCTTCAGGTCGTCGAGCCGCTGGGTCGCGGTGGTCGCGGCGG
>JAKEEV010001167.1 GCA_022616395.1 Planctomycetia bacterium
ATCGTCACTGCGCGAAGGGAAGTGAAGGTAGGACAGCCTGGAAGGCTGTCCTACCGAAACTTTGTCGGTGTGTACCCGGAACTCGGCTGTCCGCTCGGAACAACACTCGGAGTTGGACCAGGAGCAGGTGCAACAGGAGGACCAACGGGAGGCACAACCGAAGGAACGACCGGAGGCACGACCGGAGGAACTACGCCAGGTGGAGGCAAAGGCTCAGGGGGAATGCGAGGCGGGCGCGGTTCCGCGGGGCGTTCGGCCGGCGGAAGCATCATGCCGCGTTGCCGGAGGGCATCGGCGGTGTTGAGAAGTTCATCGGTGCGAGTCTGGACGGCTTCGTAGAGCGTGTAGTTAAACTCCCGGATGTCCCGGATGCGGAACGGCCAGAGAACCTCGGTGATGAAATCGAACGGCGGGTAAGCGTACCAGGGAGCGGCGACGTGCTCGCGCTTCACAATGGTCTCGTAGCCGGGATGGACGATCTTGATGGTGTAGAAGCCGTAATAATCGAACTGGGTGTAGGCCGGCGAAGCGCCCACAGGCCGGTCGTCGATGTAAACCTGAGCGTTGGGGATGTTGGTTCGGACAACGAATCGGCGATCCACGCACCCAACGGTTGCAAGGAGGGTTAGCCCGGACAGGAGGACCGACCACCGCACGGGACGCGTGCTCATCCGAGCCTCCAGGAAGGATGTGTGGGAGAAAACTGATCCGGTGTTGTATTTTTCGAGCGTTCCGCATACCAGGACTCTGCCAAAGGGTCAACGTCACCCGTGCAGGGTTCTGTGGTCAGGTTGTTCCGCGGTATCAAAACCGCTTGCGAAGGGCCAGACTGCACTCGACCAAGACTCAGTAAGTGTCAGGATTTCCGCTGTCGGGGCGACACAATGGCCGTCGATGGCGTAGGATGTGTGAAGACTCATGCGCTTGTGCGAGGTGGTTCGTGCCGGCTTTTGAACCCTTGCAATACGCCGCGCTGACGGATGTCGGCGTGAAGCGAAGCCACAACCAGGACGCTTGCGCCGCGCAACCGGCCGTGGACCCGTCCGGTTTCGAGGCGAGCGGACACGTTTTCGTTGTCGCTGACGGTATGGGTGGTCACGCGGTCGGAGAGAAGGCCAGCGCAAAAGCGGTTCGAGACATTCCCTTCCTCTATTCCAAACACGCACGCGACGGAATCATTCCCGCCATTCGCCGCGCGTTCCAGGAAACCAACGCCGGCATCTACGCCATCGGTCAGGAGAATCCCGAATTCCGCGGAATGGGAACCACCAGCACCGCGCTGATCCTCCGACCAGAAGGGGCATGGGTCGGTCACGTTGGCGATAGTCGCGCGTACCGCATTCGAGACGGCAAGGCCGAGCAGCTCACCTTCGATCACTCCTGGGTGTGGGAAATCGCCAAACGCCAGGGCGTTGATCCCGACGAACTCGGCGACTTCAAGAAAAACGTCATCATCCGCTCGCTTGGCCCCGATCCCGAAGTCGAAGTGGATATCGAAGGACCGTATCCGGTGTTACCCGGAGACGCGTTCTTGCTCTGTAGCGACGGCCTGACGGGTGTGGTTCATCCCCAGGAAGTGGGCGCTGTGGTGACGACGCTTGCACCCGAAGAAGCCGCTCGCTTCCTGGTTCATCTCGCCAATCTTCGCGGGGGACCAGACAATATCACGGTGCTAATCGTCTGGACTCCCGGCGGGAAGGGACCGGGCGGTTCCGCGACCGTTGCGCGTCGCGAAGGAGGACTCTCCCGGCTCTTCTCGGCGTGGAATCGGCTCATACCGTGGCCCTTCACCGTTCTGGGTGGCGGGTGCCTGGTCGCGGGGCTTTCGCTCGTGATGCAGATGAACGAAGTCCCCGGCGCAACCATACTCTTCATTCTGGCTGCGGGACTGATTCTCGCCGGGCTTGTCGGGCTGGTGCTTCACCTTCAGAAAGAAGACCCAACCGGTGGGGTGGAGATCGCGGCGGACTCCACGCCCCGCGAGCTACACGTTTACAAGAAGCATGACTGCGCCGTATCGAAAGAGGTAAGCGAGAAGTTCGCGCAGATCGAGGCTCAGTTGCTCGAAAGCATGCGCGGACAGAGCGTACCGGCCGATTACGATGCTCATGGCCGCTTGCTCGAAGCCGCCGACGCCGCTGTGCGCAAAGGCGACCCGATCGCTGCCTTCCGCGCCCGCTGCGCCTCGCTGTTGTTCCTCGCCGAAGCCTTCCACAAAGCACGCCACAAACAAGAATCCTTCCAGCCAAGCTGGACTCCCAGCAGTACATCGTGACGGGCAGAAATCAGAGCCGCGACCGTCAGGGAGCGGTCTTCGTTGATCGCTCCCTGACGGTCGCGGCTCCGAAAAGGCAGGCCTACTTTGAGCTACTTCGGCAGTTCCCAACCCTTGCGATCTTCGCGCGCGAGTAGCGCGTCGGCGGACTTGTCGCCGGTCGTGCCGGTCTTCGTATTCCACTTGATGCGCTTTTCAGTGCGGTAAGCGACGTTGCCGAGCAACACCCCCTCGGTGAGCAGCCCCGCGTAGTCGAAGTTGCAGGTTGTCTTGCCGCCGGTCTTGCACGCTTCGGTCCACTCCTTGTGGTGGCCGACTGAAGGCGCGATGCTCTTGGGTGGCAGAGTCACTTCCTTCGCGAAACTCTCCGGGTAGAGCAGGTACTTGTTGTAATCCGCGATCAACTGACCCTTGCTCCCCACGAACCAGATACCGGCCCCATAGCCTTTGAAGATGTCCTTCCCGCCGTTGGGACCGGCGACTCCGTGTTCCCAGCTCAGATGAACTTCCCCGCGCTTCTTGGTCGCGGGGAAGGTGAAATCCACGCTCATCACGTCGGGCGTGTCATTGTCTCCGCTGTAGGTCTTCTTCCCGGTGGCGTAAATCCGAGTCGGCGAAGTCAGCCCCAGCGCCCAGTAGGGAAGATCGATGTAGTGACAGCCGAGGTCCGCGAGTGTTCCTCCGCCAAACTCCCACCACCAGCGCCAGTGAAAGTGCGGCCACGGGTAATTCCAACTGGACTTGTTCATCTCCGCTTCAAAGAACTCCGTCTTGGTTGGCCCAAGCCACAAGTCCAGATCGAACTTCGCCGATGGCTTGCCCGTGAGTTTCTTCCCGCCGACCGGTTTGCTGCTGTTCCACACATAGACGCGCTTCACGTCTCCGAGCAATCCCGCCTGCACAATCTCGACGACTCGACGGTAGTTCTCGCCCGCGTGGATCTGCGTTCCCATCTGAGTGACGACCTTGTGCTTGGCGGCCAGTGAGCGCATCAACCGGACTTCGTTCACCGTCTCGGCCATTGGCTTTTCGCAGTAGACGTGCTTGCCGAGGCTCATCGCGATGCAGGCTGGGAGCGTGTGCGTATGGTCTGGCGTGCTGACCACGACCGCGTCGAAGCCCTTGGCGGCCTTGTCAAACATCTGGCGATAGTCGGTGAAGTATTCCGCCTTCGGGAACTGCTCGCGGGCCTTCTTCGCGTTGTCGGGGTCAACATCGCACAGAGCAACGATGTTCTCGTGAGCCACTCCCGCGAGGTTTGCCGCTCCGCGATTGGCCACGCCGATGACGGCGACGTTGAGTTTCTCGTTGGCGTTGCGCGCGGAGAGAATCGCGGGCGCCGCGAGTGTCGTTGCGGTCGAGACTGCGAGGAACTTGCGCCGAGTTGGGTGGGTTGACATCTGAAGAGCCTCCGTCGAGAGGGTGTGACCACGAGAGCGCATTTCACGATCCTGAAGCGACCTAACGAGCCGGGACCAGCGGGAGCGGTAATAAGTATGCCCGCGATCCAACGAGCCGCGACCGCAAGGGAGCGGGTAATCTAAGCCCGCTCCCTTACGGCCGCGGCTCGTTGAAAGACACCGCTCCCTTGCGGTCGCGGCTCGTTAAAACACGCCACCATCGTGAAACACGCTCTCAGGAGAGACTCTCCGAGTGTACCGGAGTGGAGTGAGTTGGGAAGTTGATTAGGGGGAGGGATAAAGAAAAGTCGGCGGCACCGGTTGTGCCGCCGACTTTCGGATAAGTACGGTTTGAGGGAGGGTGACGCGTGGGCGACTTGTGGGCGTCGCGACACCCTCTACCTCAAACCGCGCTCCCTGGGCAAAGGAGGAGCTTGATTTGGGTTATTGGCTCAACAAAAGCGGCCTGGTTGGTTAAACGAGAGGGGACAATGCACCCGGCTTGCCAAAGACCGAAGATTTTTCCCAGTTCGTTGCAAACACAGTATTCCCTTGATCTTCGGAGGTCTCTGAGGTCCGCGCCAGAAAGTTTGTGCTGCACAGGAGCCTGTCCGAGCGGCCGACAACATCCGGGTTTTCCGACAGCCCGACAATCCGACACCTCCTCCTTCCCACGAACTCTGACCGGGGTACAATCGCCGAAACTCGTCCTTCGGAGGCGCATCGTGGCTATCGAACCGCTGGCGATTGGAGTTTGTAGCTGGTCGCTTCAGGTGACCAGCGTGCCGGAACTGACCGGTTTCCTGAAGCGGTTGGGGATCGATGTGGTGCAGATTGCTTGCGGTGATCCGCATCATGCAAGTTGGTCGGAAGCCGAGGCGATGCCCGCGGCGGCGAAGTCGGCCGGGTTTCGCATGTCGGGAGCAATGCTGGGCTTTCCGGGTGAGGACTACACCACTCCACAGACCATCGAGAAGACCGGCGGGTTCGGTGATTCAGCCACGCGACCCGAACGACTCGAGCGCTTCAAGTGGGGACTGGCCCGGACGAAGGAACTGGGGCTGACCGACATCATGTTGCACGCGGGGTTCATTCCCGAAGTCGGTTCGCCTGACCGCAAGTCATTCCTCGATACTCTGTCGCAAGTGGGAGACTTGGCACGCAGCGCGGGTGTGATTGTGGCATTCGAGACGGGTCAGGAATCGGCCGCTCTGCTTCGCCGAACGCTCGACGATCTGAAATCACCGAACCTGAAGGTGAATTTCGACCCCGCGAACATGCTTCTTTACGACAAGGACGACCCGCTTGCGGTTCTCGATCTGCTCGCGCCGGACATCCGCAGCGTGCATGTGAAGGACGCGAACCGGACGAAGGTCAAAGGCACTTGGGGCGAAGAGGTGCCGCTCGGACAGGGCCAGACGAACACGAAAGGCTTCATCAAGGCGCTCAAACGGATTGGCTATCGCGGGTCGCTGTGCATCGAGCGCGAAGTCGGCACACAGGAAGAGCGTTTCCGCGACATCCAGTACGGCGTGCGCTTCTTGCGCGAATGCTTGGCGGAAGGGTAAAGTAGGACAGGCATCTTGCCTGTCGTTTTCTGTAGGACAGGCATCTTGCCTGTCATTGCTTCAGACAGGTGTCCAGCCTGTCCTACTTCCGTCATACGCAATCGCATGGATTCGTTTCCGTCTGCGGCGGGTTCTGCAAAATCCGAATTCGTACTTGACTTTTGTACAGTAAT
>JAKEEV010001168.1 GCA_022616395.1 Planctomycetia bacterium
ACCTTCGGTTTCGGGTCAACCTTCGGGTCCACCTTTGGCTTGACCTTCGGGTCGACTTTCGGCCCGGTCTTGTCCTTGAACGGGTTCGGAGGAGGGGCTTTCTTTTCGTTCTTCGGCTGCGCCTTGGGAATGACCGTCTTCGGCACATTGAGCTTGAACTTTTGTGGCGGGTCGGTTGCCTTGACGACCGGCTTTGCGCCCGCGGCGGATTCGAGCTTCTTGCGCTGGTTGGCGATCTCGCGGATCTGTTTGGCGGTCTGGGCTTCGGTTTTGCGAACCTCGACCGTGATCGGCTTGATCTTCGCTTCCGGTTGCAAGTCCTTGACGACCTTCGCGGGGGCGATCATCGCGACATCGGTGATGTTCTTCTTGTTCACCGTGACGGATTTCTCCACCACCGTGATGTTGTTCGTCACGTTCTTGACGTTCATCTTCGTGATGTTGTTAATCACCGTGTTCTGTTCGGTGAGGCTCGCCGGCGGTCGGATGAGATCTCCGCGATAGCGTCCGGTGTAGAGATCGTTGACGCGATTTGTCCAGACCCGGTCGTTTCGTCTGGCGACCGAGTAGTAACTCCAGAGCGGATCGTAGCCCCAATCGCGGCCAGCTCCGTAGCCGAGCGCGAACGCTCCTCGATTGATTCGCCCGGCCCACGGACGGTAGCCAAGTGTGGGGTAACGCTTGTCGAAGTAGTCGCCGAAGTAGTAGTTGTTCCATCCTCTTCGCACGAACAGCGCGCCGATGAGCGCGGGTTCGCTGATGACATAGCTCGGCGTGTAAACGAATGTCCGCTGGGTGTAGATCGGCCGGGAGAACACAACCGGCGCGAAGAGCACTCCGCGTTCGACCAGTATGTAGTCCCAGTAGCCATCCACGAAGACGAAACCGAGCGGGGTCCAGCAATAGTGCGCGGGCACCCACACCCAGCCAAGGCGATGTTCAATCCAGAAGCCGGGCCGCCAAACGTAGCGTCCGCGCCACACCCACGACCCAGGCACATAAAAGCTGGTCACTGTCGGAGCGGCGTTACTTGGGCCGACTTCCACACTGGCGGGCGGTTCGGGAAGATACTCAATCTCGGGTTGTTCTGGTTGAGCCGCGTCTGGTTCTTGCCAGAAACCAGCAACCCACTGCCAGCCCCCCTTCACTTCGCGCCACGAACCGGGAACCCACAATCGGCCCGGAGGGGGATCGCGCCAGAATCCGCTGATCCAGATGTAGCGCTCGCCCTCTTCCTCAAAGTGCCAGTAGCCGGGAATCCACTGAACGTTTTCGCCTTCGGGTTTCTGATCGGGAGGCAATTCCTCGATCGGGTCGGGCGGCTGCTTGGTGACGATGGGTGGAGTCGCGGGCGGTTCGGATGTTGAGGCGAATGCCTCGTGAACTGGCCCTTTCGCGAGAGCTTCTGCATCGTCGGGGAGAGTGTCTTGCGGCTGAGCATCCGGTTGCCCGCCGGGTGGAAAGAGCGGCACTGGCTCCTGGGCGGGCAGCGCGCAGGCAAAAGTCAGGATCAACCCACCCAGCGCCGCGGCGGGCATGAGTCTTGGTATGTGGTTCGGCATGTCGGAAGTCCTCAACGTTGTTCGGCGAGGGCGCAGTTCCGCTTATCAGGACAGAGAAGGTTGCAAATCTTGCGCCCGGAGGGAGATGGTGTTGGCGAACCGGCGACGTGAGTTGCCCTTGGCAAGGCGGTTTTCAGAGTAGTCATCACGCTTTGCGTGATGTGTCTTTCTCTTCGCCTTCAGAGTAGTCATCACGCTTTGCGTGATGTGTCTTACTCTTTGCCGCTCTTCGAGCGGCCATCACGCGGAGCGTGATGACTACAATCTTCGCTCAATCAGAGATGTTGGCGAGGAAGTCTTCGTACTTCTTCTTGGCCGCGAACTCGTCGGCCATGAGCTTCTTCTGCTTGGTGGTCAGGGCGTCGATCTCCTTTTCCTGATCGGAGAGTTTCTTGAGGTAGGTCGCGTAGACATCCGCTTCCTTGGGAGTCTCGCGAAGGTTCTTGCGAATCCGATCTTGATCCACATTCAACCGCTGAAGGTCCGCCAGCACCTGTTGCAATTCGCGTAGAGCGATGTTCCAGTCTCCTTTGAGCTTCAGAGCCTCGGTGAGTTTCTGCTTGAGGCCGGGGCTGGATTCGGTGAGGGTGATGAAGTATTGAATCTGGTTCTCCGCGCCGTTTGTCAGCCGGATGTTGCTGGTGATGTCGCGTTCTTCCTTCACGGTGAACGATTTGGTCTCACCTGCCTTCACCGGAGTCTGGAAGCGATACAACTCGGGGGTTGTCTCGGTTGGTTTTTCGGGATCGACGAGTTTGAACTGCTGGCTGGTGCGGTTGGGATGTTCGATCACCAGAGTGCGGTCTGTTTGAGAGCGATTGACGATCTTGTAAGTCTTCTCGTCCGTCACCTTCGTTACTGTGGTGACAATCCCCTTGACTGCCTTCACGGAAGTGATCTTCTGCGAGCCAACTCCGGCCTTCGGATCGACTTCGGTGCCCAGATCGATTGCATAACTCAGCAATCGTTCTTCTCCGGGCTGAACATCGAGCACGCGAGTATCACCCGCATACACGCTTCCTTCAAACACGGTAATCGGTCCCTGATTGAGGTGCGCTCC
>JAKEEV010001169.1 GCA_022616395.1 Planctomycetia bacterium
GTCGGGCTTACGCCTCGACGCTCACCAGCCGGCTCACGCCGGCCGTTCGCCCAAATCGCTTCGAGCTTCTCGCGCGTCAATCCGTTCATCCGCAAGCACATGTTCGTAATCTCGACGATGGGCTTGCCATCGGCATACATCAGAGCGTCCGCGATGCAGTACGGCTCCGGTCGGTAGCCGAGTTCCTTGACGGTCACTTCGTAAGTCACCGTCTTGGTTGTCGCGATCACCTGTCCACGGCATTTGAGTCGGCTATTCACACCTGGCACCGGCTCGCACACCACTTCGCCTTTCTCGCCCACCCAACCCAATCGCATCAGAAACACGCGCAGCGTATGTAAGCAGCATTCATACATGAGCGTGCCGGGCATCACCATGTCGTCCACGAAGTGACAGGTGAGGAACCAGTCGTCGGGGTGGATGTCGAACTCGGCTCGCACGAAACCGATACCGAATCGACCACCCGCGGGGTCAAGGATCGGCACGCGATCCACGAGGCGAAGCATTCCTCCGGGAAGCGTCGCGGGTTGATGCAACTTCGCGCGCGAGAATTCCGCGCCGAATGCAGTTACGAGATCACCGGCTCGGAGCGCGTTTACCTGGGCAGAAGTCAGCGCGCCCGGCGCTTGCGAAACGAAGTTCCTCCAGTCGGCTGGCTTCTTGCCGGGAAGTTGCTGGCGATCAAGCGCGGTCTGCACGATTCCCTTGCCGGCCGCGAGTGCTTCCGCGGTGAAAAAGCCAGCCACTCCGTTTCGCATCGTGATGAATGGTTCGCCGGTCACCGTGCCATCGAAGCGGAAGTGGAACAACCACGAGTCGCCCTGCTTCACGAACTTGTCAATGTGGATGTCGTACACAATGGTTTCGCCCACGCGCGGCAACTCGCGATGGAACGAAACGACCGCGTCGAGCAGTCGATACACCGCAAGCCCGCGTGTCTGGAAGTCGATGCCGAGGAAGCCCGAAAGGAACAGGTCGGCTTGCCCGCTTTCGACCGAGATCGCGGTCGGAATGCGGCCGGCTTCCAGATACCACCGATCCGCGCGAACGGTGTGCTCTGTCACGACGCGCCCGCGTGTCATCGACTTCGGTTCGCCTTCAATGCGCGTGATGCGGTCTACAAGCTGAAGCGGACCATCCGGGAGCCGCACGCGAGTGGGGAATGAATCCACCTCCGCGAACATCGGCCCAAGCGCATCGGCTACCTTCCCCGCCGCGAACACGCAGCACTGCTCGTAGGTGAGGGAACGAGGAGGTTCTGGGCGAGCGGGGGGCATAAGCCCCCCGAGTTTCGATTCACTCGGGCTTATGCCCCCCGCTCGCCCAGAATGAATCCACGCTTCCAAGAGTGTCGTCTGGAAGCGCACCACGCTGGCGGCGGATTCCATGAGCTTGCTGTTGACGCGCAGGAAGGCTTCCTGAGCCTGCATGTTCATCACCTGCACATTCGCCGCGGATTCGATCAGGGGCGCGAATGGCAACGCTGTTGACAACGGGGTGTCAATGGTTGGCGGATCGGGCACAGGAGAAGGCACGAGCACGGCGGGAAGCGGCTCTGGTGCAGGAGGCGCGGGAAGAACCGGCGGGCGCATACCCACCGGAATGACCACTTCGTTCCGTTGCGACGCGCTGGAGACGCGGTGAGCAACGCAGCGAGTCTCCTGGCCGTAGAGTGCCGCGAGATCGACCGGGAACCGCTCGGCGGCGAGGTGCGCGACCAGCCGCAGAACCTGGGAGAGTGCATCTTGACGCGCGGAGTGAACTGCGCGAGCGAAGTGAGGACGGTCCCCAAGGATGGCATCGATCATGCGCGAACACGAGTTGCCCGGACCAACTTCAATGAACGCGCGAACGCCATCGCGATACGCTGCTTCAATCACGCGCGGCACATCAATCGGCCCAACCAACCCGGCGGTGATGGAATCGGCACAGAGCTTGTCGCTCGGTTTGTATCTCGTTCCCCAGACACCGCTATAAACCCTGATTCCGTTTGGAGGCGTGACCGGGAGCGTGTGCAATTCGCGGTACGGCACTTCAACCGGTCGACCGGCGTCGCAGTGCGCGAGCGTCACGCCTTCGAGCAAACGGACTGGCTTACCGACTGCCGAAGCGAGTTTCTGTACGTCCGCGCGTCTTCCGCCGATGACACACTCATTCGGCGTGTTCACAATCAAGAGGTAAGCGAGCAAATCGGCTCGCAGATTCGCGGTGATGTCAGCGGAACTGGCGGCAATCACTCCGCTAACCCAGTCCACCGGTTCGCCCGCGGGCGCGTTCCAGTGCCTTCGAGCAGAGTCGTAAGGAGGGGCAAGGTCGGAGGCGAACAGTGTAGACTTCTGCATCCTGCGATACATCTCGTCTCGGTCGCGCCAGGCGCGCACGCCGAACAAACCGGCTGATTCGCCCAAACTCAGGCCGATCATCGCATCGCACTTCACACCCAGTGACATCACGATGTCACTGACAAGTGCTCCGATGGCAACCTGACCGAACATGAGGTCGCGTGCGGAAGCCTCAGCGGTGCGGTCGGCCCAGAACAGGTGAGGAGCGAACTGATCGCGAAGCAATTCGCTCTCTGATTGCTGCTTTCGGAGTATTTCGGGCCACTGAACCGAGAGTTCGCGGCCCATGCCGTCGAACTGGTTGCCCGAACCGGGGAACACCAGCGCGATTTTCCCCTCCGGGCCAAGCGGTTTGGGGCTGTAGAACACGCGGTCGCGCAGGGAAGGTTGGGCGGTCGCTGGGAGTGGCGAATCTGGATTGGCGAGTATTCCCCTCGTCGCGAACTTGTGTTGCTCGAAGAGTTCTTCCCCCGAGCGCGCAACGAACGCGATTGCAAACTTACCGGCAGATTTCGGCCACTTCTTGTTGGCCCATTCACGGGCCAGATACTCGATGGATCGCCTCGTGCGCTGGCGACCGAGGGAGATGAGGTGCTCCGACATTCCGGCCAACTCACGCGGAGAATCGCCCACCACAACGAACACGGCTTCGCTTCGCGCTCCGAGCGGTTGCACGCGCTCCACCGGATGTAAGTTTTTCTTCGCGTGTTCTTCCAGAATGAATGCGAAGTGCGAACCGTCCGTGCCGCTTGCGCTGACCTTCGCGCGTCGCGGACCATCCGCGCGGTTGTGAAGCCAAAACTGAGGCGATTCGCCGGGAATGATCTCCTGATACAGAGCCACACACGCCTTGAACAACTCCACGCCCGCGGAGGCGAACCCGGTTCCCCCCACATACGGAGTTGCATCACCGAGCGCAAGCGTTGATTCCGCTGACACGCCCGCGTCAGCCGTAGCGCGATTCATCGCTTCTTCGGGATCGCTTGCAACACCCACTCCGCGCAGCACTGCATAGACACGATCGCCGTCGCGTTCGGCATCGGTCAAGCGTTTCAGCACAAGCGCAACTGCGCCCTCGCCGGGGAGCTTCACTTCGCCTGGAAGCACCATTCGCGGATCGCCGGCCAGATCGACAGCGCCGACCAGCACGCGGTCGAGTTCATTCGATTGAAGGGCACGCACGCCAAGTTCCAGCGCGCGAGCCGCAGAACCTTCCTCGCTGCAAACGGTGTGACTCGGCCCGCCGAAGTGAAACGCCCGCGCGATCCGGCTCGCCGCGATGCTCCCCAGCGCGCCCATAGTGCGGTTCGCGGTCAACGGTGGACTTGCTCTGTCGGCATCCGTGTCGGATGCGATTGCCGACCACCGTAGATGGAAGTTCGTTGTGTTCAGATCGAGACCAAGCCCGATGAATACGCCCGTTGTGGAATCTCCGACCTTCGTATCAGGGGGCTTATGCCCCCCGCTCGCCAAGATCCCGCTCGCCGAATCCTCCAGTGCCGCGTCCGCGACCTGGAGCATGAGCAATTGTTGCGGCAGTGTCTCTTCGAGTTCCTTCGGCGGAATGCGGAAGCGTGCAATCGGCAACTTCAGTTCGTTGATGTAGTAACCGGGAGGACACGGTTCGCTTGCCAGGCTCCAGCCGTGTTCTTTCGCACGCGGGTCGACCAGTTCGCCCCTAAGAAGATGTTCCTGAAGCGCGCGGGCATCCTTCCACGGCCCAACATGAGTAGCGAGGCCAACCACCGCCACCGGTTCGGCAATGCGCTTCGGCACGGTTGCACTCACACGTTCCGAATCAGTCCACTCCTCGAGCAACAGGTGAGCATTCACACCACCGAAGCCGAATCCGCTGACCGCGGCTCGACGCGGATCATCCGAATCTCTTCGCATCCACGGAGCGGGCTTCTGCAACACCTTGAACGGCCCACCCGCATACGCAAGCCCGGCGGCTGGCTCCGAGAAGTTCGCTTGAGGAGGAAGCACCCCGGCCTTCATCGCCAGGAGAACTTTCGTAACTGCCGCGGCTCCGGCTCCGGTGAGCAAATGACCCACGGTGGACTTCACCGAACCAATCGCGCACTGCTCCGCGTCCCAATCCGACTCGCCCCACAACGCGCGCAGGCTCTCGAACTCCACCGCGTCACCCACGGGCGTTCCCGTCGCGTGACATTCAATCAGTTCCACATCGGTCGGCTTCCACCCCGCGCGCGAGTAAGCCGCGCGCATTGCGCGGAGCTGGCCCTCCTTCGCCGGGGCAAGCAAGTTGCCGTGCATGTCGTTCGATAAACCGACTCCCGCGATGACCGCGTGAATCGTATCGCCGTGTTCGATCGCGTCGGAAAGTCGCTTGAGCACGAAAATGCCCGCTCCTTCGCCCACCACAAGCCCATCCGCACGCGCATCGAAGGGAGAACACCGACCGCTAGGAGCAAGAGCACGCAGTTGAGCGAAACCCATCTGCGTGTACTGACAATCCGGCCGCGAACAGCCACCCGCGAGCATCGCATCAGCGCGCCCAGCGAGTAATTCGTCCGCTGCGAGCTTGATCGCATACAGCGACGATGCGCAGGCCGCATCGAGCGTGAAACTTCCTCCCCCGAGCTGTAAGCCCTTCGCCAGAAGCCCCGCGGGGAATCCCACAACATACCGATTGAGTGGGTGCGTATTGCGTGATGGGTATCCGAATTGTCCGCCGAGCACATCGCGACACAGATCGTTGGCCCGATCGGTGGGCAAGCAAATGTTGCCCAGCACCACGCCCACACGCGCTCGATCCACCTTCGCTGTCTTCGCGCCGCGCCAGGCGCGGTTGCCGACATCCAGAACCAAGTGAAACAGCGGATCGAGTTCACCCACAAGCGCGCGGTCGAGTTCCAACTCAGAGAGATCCGGCTCGAATGGATCGAGGTAATATCCGCGTGTGGAATAAACGGTGTCGGGGTTGGCGATTCGTGAATCCGTACAACGCTCCGCCGAAAGCACCCATCGACCGGCCGGCACTTCGCGCGAAGAATCCACTGCGGCGGCAACATTCGCCCAGAATTGATTCAGGTCCGCGCCTGCGCCAGGAAACCGGCCGGCGACAGAGACAATTGCAATGCGTTCTTTCATTGGTGTGTAATTCTGAGCGTCGAGCCGTGAGGCCGACGGTTTCTGTTCAAATTACCGTCGGCCTCACGGCTCGACGCTCACGATTTGGTGGCGAGCTGATTTCGGCGGAACGAGGCGTTGAGCGTTGGCTCCATCACGCACTCGTAATCCTGCATCTGGGCGATGATCTGGCCGTCTCGCGTGAGGAAATCGATGTCGGCGCGGGCGAACTTCGCGTCGTCGCGCGTCACGCGAATCACCACGGTGATCGGTTCATCCGGGAAGACCTTGCGGAACTGGCGATAGCGGCCAACGAAGCTCGGCAACGATCCGGTTCCGTGTTCGCCCTGCGTCCAGAGGATCATCATCTGGAACGCGGCATCGAGCACGAGCGGTTCGGCCACCCACCCGGAGCGCAGAGGAGAAGCAAACCACTCACTCGGAGACGGAGCGGGAAACGCGGTGCCGAGGAACGCCCGGTCGCTTCGACCAACGAGTGAGGCGATGCCGTGCAGGTGCGGGCCGTGGAAGAGGAACTCGCGATACGCTCGAGGAACATCGAACGAAAGCGAAGTTACACTCGGCGGTCGATCCGCTGGTGGCGGAGTCGACAAGGTGGTTGCAAGCAGGATTTCCGCACGCGAATGAATCACCTCCCGACCATCCTTCCTGCGCCCGCGCAGTTCCACCGGAACCACGAACAGCTTGTCCTGCTTCGTGGACTTGCCGGCCAGCGCACGCAACGACACTTGCCCGCCGCCCTCGATCTTCACTCCGGCGGTCACACGCAGATCGTTAAAACCGTGGAAGTGCAGTCCCGGATTGCCATGCAGGGCTGCATGAGCCAGCCACTCCAGATGAAGAGCAACCGGCAACACCGCGAGGCCATCGATCACGTGCGACTTGAGTACCGGGTGTGTGGCAACATCAACTGTGCGTTCAAATGCGAGTGCCATGTCGAGTGAAGGGAGCACATTCGGCGGCGACATGACCGGCCCGCCGCCGGGCGGCGGAGTTGTGGTCGCGTTCGGAGTCGGCACGGTTCCCGATCCGCGAGAGACCGGCTTGGCCAGTGCAACCACTTCCACGGCTTTCCCCGCGGCATTCAATTCCTGAACCAGGAACATTGCGCCATCCAGAAGCGGAATCACCCCGATGCCCTCGGACTCGAAGAGCTTCCGCAAACCAGGAGTGACCATTCCGCCGTCCCACGGTCCCCAGTTGATCGACACCACGCGACAACCGAGTCGTCTGCGAGCTTCCACCTGGGCGGTCTTGTTCAGCACCTCGTTGGCACATGCATAGGCGAGTTGCCCGGTGCGGCCGAGCCGGGCCGTTGTGGAACTGAACAGCACCAGAGCCTTGAGTTCCTCTCCCAGAAGATCGAGGATCGTGCGCAGACCGTCCACCTTCGTGGAATAGACATGATCGAACTGCTCGCCGGTCAGGTCTTCGATGCGCTTGTCGGCCAGCACGCCCGCACCGTGAACCAGCGCGGAGATCGGGCCGAACTTCACCCGCACCTGCTGAAGCATGTCGGCCACGGCCTTACCATTGGTGATGTCCACCGGATAGTAGGCGACTTTCGCGCCGGCTTGCTGAATGCGTTCGAGTGTCTGCCGGACTTCGCGCTGGGCAAGCACCTTCTGATACCGTTCGCCAACGGCGCGCGGGGTGGACTCCGAGCCGAGTTTCTCCGCGATGGCCTTCTTCATCTCCGCTTCGGTTGTGAGTCCCGCGAGCCATTCGGGTTCCATCGCGGGCGGTGTACGGCCAGTGAGAATGAGTGTTGGGCTGTACGTTTCGGCCAGCGCGACTGCCGCTTCCGCGGTGACCCCCCGCGCGCCTCCAGTGACCAGAATCACGTCACGCGAACCGAGGTTAATCAGTTGCGCGTTCTGCCGACGAGCCGTGCGAGCCAGTTCCAGAGTGCAGCGGTGAGTCTGGGCGATACCGACTTCAACCGGACCGACCGTCAGCACTTCCTCAACGAGAGCTGTGGCCGCTGCTCTGGCGTGAGTGAACCTGGGAGAAAGATCGAGCGCCTTGCAAGTGACTTCCGGCCACTCGTGCCGAGCGGTTTTGACCAGCCCGGCCAGTCCGCCGCTGGTTGGGTTCGCTTCCGGCGACAGTTCAGCCAGCCCGAACGCGCCGTCGAGTCGCGCGACAGTTGCGAACACAGCCCCACCAGCGCGCCCGGACTGGCGGAGCTTCGCAGCGACCAGCTTGAGCCAGTCGAACGCCTGCCGGTTCAAGCTGGAGTCGCGCCTGACTGGTGCAATGAGCATCAACCCGGCCAGCGGGCCGGAAGGTGTGCGTGCTCCTCCCAGCGCGGACCAGGGATGCACCTTCACCTGGAACTTCTCGTTCATCAACTGGTCGGTGATCGCGGTGGTGAGCGGGTCGGGGTCAGCGATCACCCAGAACTCGCCTCCGGTTGAAAGCGGCAAGCGCGTTCGAGTCGTGTTCAAATCCAAATCGACGACTTGCGGAATGCTGCGGTCGATGCGGTCGGTTGTGAGAGGAACGGCCGGCATCGTGCGGGGAGCGGGTTTCAGAATTCCGCCCGAACCTTTACCGGGCATGATCGGGGCGCGCAGAGCTGATTCGGTCGCCTTCGCCTGCCTGATGGCCGAAACCTGTTCGGTGTCCGGCGCGCCGGGATCGGGCGCAAGAGGAACGGCCACCGCCGGGGTGAGCGGTTGCGGCAGCAGATCTTCTCCAAGAGTGGTCGCGGTGAGAATCGGAATCTTCGTTGTCGGTGGAGGAGCGTGTTGCTGTGACTGCTGACCGGCGAGGAAGTCGGCGACATCTTTGAGCGTGTGGAGCGAGCCGAGGTGTTCGGGCTTCACCACCGGTGCATCGGGCAACTTCTCCTGAAGCGCGGAGA
>JAKEEV010001170.1 GCA_022616395.1 Planctomycetia bacterium
CCGCCACTTCCAGGGTGTTGGAGGAAGTGGAACTTCTGGCGGAGGAGCTTCCGCGCTTGCCGGATCGGGTGTGGACGGAGTAGCTGGTGCCGTTCCGGGCGCGGGTGAGATCATGACATGACCTGCGTGAAGCAACAGCCACCAGCGCGTATCAAGTTCGTGGAGCCTCACAACGAGCCGCGACCGCAAGGGAGCGGGTAAAGTAAGATCGCTTCCTTGCGGTCGCGGCTCGTTATGACGCCACACCGACGTGAAATGCGCTCGCGAGTTGCTGCTAACGAAACTTACTGTGCGAGCAATTCCTTCAAGAGCTTATCGTCGTCCTTCGGCAGCGCCCAGAGGTTGAGCGAGAAGACGAGTTTCTGGTCAGACTTCGATTCGGGCATTCGCAAGATCGCGTGCCAGGAGCCGTCCTTCGCTTGCACGAATCGCCAGGTGATGCCCAGTGGTAAGAGCGCTGGTTCGATCACTGTTGCGCGATCTCCTTCGCCGGGGAGCACCACAAGGACGCCGGTTGCCAGTGAAGTGACTTCCGCGGCTTTCAGATCGAGCGGAACCTCGCGGCCCTTCTTGTCGCGAAGACGCGGTTGCTTGGTGGTTATGCCGACGTGGAGCCACCCCTGATAGCCTCCGGGGATTGTCGCTCCAAACTTGCGCCCGAAGCCTGATGCGAGCGCGTTCTTGAGCGGGAAAGGCGTCTCCGCGACGCGAAGCACCGCGTCCTTGCCGCCTTCATCGAGTTGATAACGGAACGTGGGCTGTCCGTCCTTGTCCAGACCGTAGCCATCGAACTTTACCGCAAGAGGGCCATTGAAAATGCGCGCGGGTTCCAGAGGGAGTGTCAGACCGAACGCCGGGTTGTTCGCGCGGCCGAGGAAGTCGGGCGGAATGCGCGGGTTCGCGGTCAGTCCCCACGGATGTCCAAGGGGCGCGGACCAGAACCGCTGACCGAGAATCTTCGCGGGGTTTCCTCCTCGACCATTCCAGACGGGAGACACGTCAAGGAAATTCCCGCTCCATGCGTAAGTCAACCGGCACTGATCGGCGCTGAACGCAACCGATACGTAACCGGGATAGCCAACCGCGATGGCCTTGTTCCCAGCATCCGGCATGAAAGTGCGCAGCACTTCGGGACGCTCCTTCACCGCGATGATGAGACCCTTCGGAGGTTCAAGTCCATCAGGAAGAGGCAGACCCGGACCGAGCGAGAGATAACTCCACATCGCTTCAGCTTGCAGGTGTGGGTTACCATCGAAGACGGTTGTGAGGGTTGATTTCCCATCGACGAACGCTTGCGGCATTCGCGTGCCGGGAGCCATGCGTAGCGGTTGACTGAGCCAGCGTTCGTACCACTCGTAACGCACGCGCTGGTTGATCGTGGCAAGATCGGGTCCGCGTGTGCCTGTGTTCGGAATGCCTCCGATGTCGTGGCACGAGATGCACCCGAGTCCGCCCTTGCCGACGATGTTCTTCCCGGCGGCGAGTTTGGCCGCGGTGGGCTGGACTTCGAGAATCTTGTCGTCGGGGAGCGTTCCTTCGAGCGAAGCGATAGCTTCCGGTAAGAAGCCGACGTTCGCTTCTCCGTATTGCGGCATGCGAAGTTGCATCCACGGCCGCGCGCGACCGCTTTGCGTGAGCACAGACTTCAGCCAACTCGTGCGCGCCTTGTGCCCGACGCCCGTGAGCACCGGCGGTCGCACATCGTCGGCGTTTTCGGCTTTCTCCAATAAACGCATCTGGTCAGCGAGTTCCAGCGGAATGCCGCCTTCTCCGTCTCGGGTGTGACAGTTCAGACAGTTGAATCGGCGCAGCGCGACACGCGCCTTGTACGCAGGCGCGGGGGAACCAGCACCGCCAAAGCCTTCCTTGACGAATGCGGCTATCGCGTCGCGTTCTTTCGGATCGAGCTTGTAGACCGCCACCTGTCCCGCGTCGGGTTTCTCGCTCAAGCAACCCTTGTCGCCGGCAGTCTTGATGTCGTCGAGTTTGGGGAAGGCATCGAGCGGCACTCGCTTCTTGCCCTTCACTTCAATCGTGTGGCAGTTGATGCAACCCTTCACGTCGGTGAGCACGCGGCCGAGTTCCAGCCACTGTTTCTCGACCGGCAACTCCTTCAGAGCCGCGATCTCGTCGCGTGCCTTCAGCGGGAAGTGTTCCTCGAAGACCTTCGTTCCGACTTCCAGCGCGGTTAACTTTGGCATAGGTGGTTTTTCGGGCGCAACGCTCTCGTCTTGAATGCGGCAGAGGTAACGCGCGATGTCGGTTGATTCCTGCTGGTTGAGCTTCATGTTGGGCATTCGGCTCGTGGGGTTGGTTTTGTGCGGGTCACGGAGGTACGCGGCGAGTATTTCGGGGCGAGTTTTGCTTCCAAGCGCTCCGAGGTTGTACTTGGGCGTTGGCCCGTTGAGTGTGCCCAGCCCGAAGAAGTAATCGACCGGCGCGAGCGGGTCCTTTTCATCGTCCTCGTCTTTCTTCTTTTTGGGAAGTGGATCCGAGTGGCACGCTGCGCAACCGGCGACGTTGTAAAGCACTCGTC
This sequence comes from Planctomycetia bacterium, assembly GCA_022616395.1. GTDB lineage: Bacteria > Planctomycetota > Planctomycetia > Gemmatales > Gemmataceae > Gemmata. Next base: position 2,537 of record JAKEEV010001170.1, read on the forward strand.
CGCGTGCCAGGCTTTGCTTGAAGTCGCCGGGAGGCACCGTCGGGAGCTTGTACGGCGTCAGAGTCGTTCCCGAAAGCGAAATCAGGTACTGAGTGACCGCGAACCGCTCCGCGGCTCCCATCGCGTCATCGGAGAACGTCTTGGGCATCGTGGTGTGTGGACGAAGTTTCGCGGGGTCAGCGAGCCACGAATAAATCCACCCCGCGTAAGCGCGTTTCGAGATGTCGGTGAGGTTCGGCCCTTCGCGATCAGTGAGTGTCTTGGCCATCCTGTCATTGGCTGCGGGCCGATGGCATTTCGCGCAGGCGAGTTCTTCAAACTTGAATCGCCCGTGTTCAAGTGCAAGGTCGTTGGTGAAGGCCGCGGGTCGATCCGCGGGTAAGTGGCCGAGAAACTGGTTCGGCAGCGGTTCCTTGATGAAGCCCGGACCTTGCCAGAAGAGTTCGACGCGAGCCGGGCCGCTGGCGTCGCGTTTGAAGGTGACTTCCAGGGGAATCACACCGCCCTCGGATTGAATCTCGACGGAGCGAAACTCCAATACTTCCGACGAGTCGCTTGAGCCGGTGAGCATGTCCTTGCCATCGAGGTTCACCGTGATTTTGCCGCCTTGCACCTTGACGTCGAAGCGGTACTTCCCCGCTCGCGCGAGGTTGAGGTAGCCCTTCCACTTCATCGTCGCGCTACTCTGAAGCGCGGGGTGCGGCGTCTCGCCTTTCCCCAGCGTGATGGCGACCGTTGGTTCGAGTCGCGTCACTTGCCTCGCGGTCTGCCCCTGCGGTTCGCTGTAGGTCGCGATCAGACCGGGCTTGAGGTCGGAGGGTTCGACGGCGTTGGCGGTTGCGGAGAAAACCAGAACGAGCGCAAGGAGGGATGAGCGGTATCGCATGGTGTGGGTGGTTGTGAGGAAGGTCTACAAAGAGTCTTTGATTATCATGATGAGCGCGCGACTCGCAAGTGAAAAGAAGATTCGCCAGCCCACGAAGAATCTGCTAGTTTAGGCGCGACCCTAAGCAGGCGGGGTTGTGTGTCGCTTGTTAACGAGCCGCGACCGCCAGGGAGCGGTGGAGCCTTACACGCTCCCTTGCGGTCGCGGCTCGTTAAAACTTACTCACATCCGTGGCCTCATGCTGAGAGCGCGAGGGTAAAGCCATGTTTAACCTATCCGCGGTCCAATCGGCCATTCGCGAGGCCGGGTTCGATGGCTGGCTACTCTACGACTTCCGCGGGCAGAACGTCCTTGCCCAGCGCGTGACAGACGTATCTCCGAAGCTCTCGCGGAGGTGGTTTTACTTCGTGCCGGTGAGCGGAGAGCCGAAGAAGCTCGTTCACGCCATCGAGCCGGGTTCGCTCGATCATCTCCCAGGATCGCAGAAGACAATTTACCGTCGCTGGCAAGAACTCGAAGCAGGCGTCAGCGGGCTTGTCAGCGGAGCGAAGCGCGTCGCGATGGAGTACAGCGAACGCAACGCGAACCCGTACATCGGGCGGGTCGATGCCGGCACCGTGGAGCTGATTCGCTCGTTCGGCTGCACGGTCGGTGCTTCGGGCGATCTGATTCAGCAGTTCGAGGCCGTGTGGGATGATGAGCAGGAGAAATCGCATTTCGCCGCGGCGAAACTCTGTCGCGATGCTTACGACGTGGCGTTTGGCTTCATCGCGGATGAGATCAAGGCGAAGGGCAAGGTGATGGAGACTGCGGTTCAGGCTCGCATCATGAAGCACTTCACCGATAACGCAATGACAACCTACAGCCCGCCGATTGTCGGTGTCGGCCCACACAGCGGAGACCCGCACTTCGACACGGCCCCCGCGACCGACATGCCGATTCAGCGCGGCTCGTTCGTGCTGATCGATCTTTGGGCAAAGCTGGACAAACCACGAACGGTCTACGCGGACTACACCAGAGTGGCGTATGTCGGCGACAAGGTTCCGGATGAATACACGAAGATCTTCAACATCGTGGCCTCAGCGCGCGACGCGGGTATCCAGAAGGTGAAGGATGCCTTCGCTGCAAACAAGCTGCTACTCGGCTGGGAAGTGGACAACGCGACGCGCGCGGTGATCGAGAACGCGGGCTATGGCGAATTCTTCACGCACCGCACGGGCCACAACATCGGGCAGGAAGTCCACGGCAACGGCGCTCACATCGACGGCCTTGAAACACGCGAAGACCGCCGAATCATCCGCCGAACATGCTTCAGTATCGAGCCGGGCATTTACTTACCCGAATTCGGCGTGAGGAGCGAAGTGGACGTGTACATCGACGCGACCGGCAAGGTTCACGTCACCGGCGGCGAGCCGCAGACGGAAGTCCACAAGATTATCGCGTGAGACGAGAACCCTGAGCGTCAAGGTGAGCGTCGAGGCGTAAGCCCGATGGTTTCTGTTCTGTCACCGTCGGGCTTACGCCTCGACGCTCACGAGCACTTCGCACCTGCCAGATCGCATCCCCAATAAAGATGAGCACGGCGGCCCAGATGCAGATAAACGCGCCGAGGGTCGCGGGCGTGAGTGATTCGCCCAACCACGTCACCGCGATAATCACTTGCACTGTTGGCGAAAGAAACTGAATGAAACTGATCGCCAGCAGAGGCAGTCGGCGCAGCGAGAGCGTGAACGTCAGCAGCGGAACCACCGTGACGATTCCGCTGGCCGCGATGAGCGCATTCAGCCCCCAGTTGGTCGCGCTCATGTGGTTCTGGCCAATCAACGTGAGGTAAATCAGGAAGCCGAGCGATGGCGGGAGCAGGAGGATCGTTTCCACCGTCAGACCGGTCATGCTCTCGACGGGCACTTTCTTCCGTACCAGTCCGTAGAAGCCAAACGTGATCGGCAGAATCACCGCGAGCCACGGTAGATAGCCCAGCGCGAAGCAAGGAATCATCACGCCGATCGCGACAAGAGCCAGGGCAGGGTAGTGAGCGACTCGGAGCTTCTCTTTCAAGAAGATCGTTGCGAGAGCGGCATTCACCAGAGGCATCATGTAGTAGCCGAGACTGGCTTCGGTGACGCGGTCGGTGACGGTTGCGTAGATGTAGAGCAGCCAGTTGATCGCCAACAGCACGGATGAGAGCAACATCACGAGCAACAACCGGCGGCAGCGAAGCACTCGCCAGACATCGCCCCAACTTGCAAACACAGCCGTCAGCGCGAGCATGATCGGCAGAGACCACGCGATTCGGTGAGCGAGGATTTCCCACGCGAACACATCGGCGCGCTTCAGCGCGACGAAGTACAGCGGAACCAGCCCCCACCAGATGTACGCAATCAGCCCGAACGCGAGGCCGGATCGATATTTCGCCGCCGAATCAGACACGTGGAAAACCCCAGAGGTCAGAGGTCTGAAGTCAGAGGACAGAAAACAGCGGACAGAGAACAGAAGCCGGAGGACAGAGCAAGTGTTTCTGCTCTCTGTCCGCTGACTTCTGACTTCTGCTACTGTCCTCTGACTTCTGACCTCTGACCTCTGGTTTGTAGCACTCGTCCCAACATCGTGTGGAAGTGGTGGCCGCCATTTTCGCGCTTCACGCTGAACCGGCCGGCTGTGTAAGAGCGGCTGTTGAGGTTCCGCTGCACTTCTTCGCACACCCCGATGTCTTCCGCCTGCACTTGCTCCGCCACTTCGATGCTTTGCCGCTTGAACTGTTCGTCTACCGAGTCCGCGAAGTAAAAGTCAAATACCACGCGGCAGCGATCCACACCCAACGGGAGCACGAGGTTGGTATCCATCACGCCCGCGTAAGCGTTGAGCATGAAGTTCGGGTAGAGCCACCAGTAGGCCGCATCACCTGTGCGTGTGCGGCCCGCATCGCCCTCCGCGGGCTTGGTGGGTGCGCCTTGAACCACAGTGTTGTCATCGCAAACGGTTCGATACTTCGTGTAATCGAGAGCGCCCGCGAGGGCAGGGTGGATGGTGTTCACGTGGTAACCGCCGTCGAGGTAGTTATCCGCGTACACCTTCCAGTTGCATGCAAGATCGTAGCTCTTGCGGACGTACCACTTCAGCCCGTCGAACACATTCCGCGACTGCGCCCACGCGGGGAGCGGACCGAGAAACTGAGTCAGCGATTCAGTTGGTGGCGTCAAGTGAACCCAGACGAACGGTCCCCACTCCGCGACCGCGACTGGAGGAAGCCCATTGTCTTCGCGCTTGAAGTTCTGCACGCCATCGAACTCCGGCACTCCGCGAAGGTTTCCGCTGAGGTCGTAGGTCCAGCCGTGGTAGTGACAGCGGAGCTTCGTGGCGTTTCCGCATTCGTCCGTACAAAGTCGCGCGGCACGATGCCGACACACGTTGAAGAACGCATTCAACTTGCCTTCTTCATTGCGCACCACCAGCACCGGTTCGCCCGCGATGTCGGCCGTGAGGAACTGCCCTGGACGTGCCACTTGCTCGCATCGACCCACCAACTGCCACGAACGCGCGAACACCGCGTCGCGTTCAAGCGCGTACACCTCCCGCGTCGTGTACCACGAATTCGGAATCGTGCTCGCGCGCTCCAACGGCAGTTCCGGATCGAACGCCGAGAGCAGACTCTGGAGTGTACCGGTCATGGGAAGAACCCTTTCAGCAGTTCGGCGAACCCGGCCCGCGAGGGCCGTGGGTGTGGTGACCCGCCGGCCTTGCGGCCGGGGTTCGCCTAAATCGTCACCGACGAGAACCCGCCATCCACAACGATGTTCTGACCCGTCACGAAGCCGCTCGCCTTTGCCGACGCGAGCCAGATTACTGCTCCGGCCAGTTCATGAGCTTCACCGAATCGACCCATCGGCGTGTGACCCACAATCGACTGCCCGCGTTCAGTGTAAGTGCCATCATCTTTCAGAAGCATTCTGCGATTCTGCTCCGCGGGGAAGAAGCCGGGGCTGATCGCGTTCACGCGAACGCCCTTCGTTGCCCATTCGCGCGCCAGCCACATCGTCAAGTTCAACACCGCGGCCTTCGACGCGGAGTAAGCCACCACGCGCGATAGCGGAATGATAGCGGACATAGACGCGATGTTGATGATGCTTCCCTTACCGGCCGCGACCATCTTCTCGCCGAAAATCTGACAGGGGAAGAGCGTCCCGCCAACGAGATTCAGATCGAA
>JAKEEV010001171.1 GCA_022616395.1 Planctomycetia bacterium
CATACGACGTACCGAAGCGTTGCATCGCAGCGGGAAAGCCATTGGACTGCAATTGGATGAGGAAGTGGAAATGATTCGGCATCAAACAATAGCAGAGGACTGTGGCCGTGTCCGCCGGAACGAATTCGCGCCATCGCCACAGAAACTCGAGATAATCGTCGCGGTCGCTGAAGATTCGATGGCGGTTGGCGCCCCGGTTGTACACATGTAGGAAGTCCTCGGGGGCAAACTGCACTTTGCGTCGCGACATTCGAAGTCTCTCCACGCCGGGAGGCCGGGCCTTAAGAAAGTCCCGGCCTCGACCTGCCACCTACCTCCGCCTGAGGACGATGAAGTATCCGTTCGTCTGGTCCGGAACAAGTTCCCACCGGTCGGCTTGATGATATTCCGGCACGTCTTCCGGGCGGTGATAGCGGCTGTAAGGATGCGTGGCATCGATGACGATGAAGTCCGCATCGTCCGGGACGCGCTGCTCGTAGCCGCTCACCTTGCGGACGTAGCCGCTGTAGTCGTAGGACCGCTCGTGGTGGGTGAACCGCGGATGGACGAAGTCGGTCGAGGTGACGCGGGCGGAGACCGGAATCAAAGGCGCGATCTTGGCGAACTCAGCTCCCCTTTGCGTCGGACCGTACAGCCGTCGCCAATTCCAACTCGAACCGGGATCCCAGAACGCCAATCCCAGCGGACTCATGCTGAAGGACAATCCGCTCGCGAGAGCACTTGTCCACAACCAGTGACCACCGGTTCGGAGCAAGTCTGCAGAATCCTGCGGAGTGATTCTCAGCACTCGGCACGTCCAATCGGCCGCGCGCGGAAGTTTGGCCAGCCCCGCCGCGACCGACCAGAACACAATCGCCACGAGCGGTGCGTGAAAGTGGTGCCGTGGATCGCGCGCCAATTCATTCAGACACAACACTCCGAACAGCGGCAATCCGACTGCGAGCCGTCCCGGCGACAGCAGAACCAGACCTCCGACAGGGACCAGCAGGGCCAAGGCGTACAACCAGGTGGAAGTCGTGAGCACTTCTCCCGCAACGAAGCCCGGCCGCGTGAGCACCGTCTGCACGATCGCTTCGGGTGTGTCTCCCAGGCGGCTGAAGTAGCGAGTGTAGTGGATTTCTTCACCCGGCCGGAACCACGGCATCACCACCCGCGTCGCAAGCCAGAGATAGATCACGCTGAAGATCGCCACGCCAATGCCGAAAAGCAGCCATCTGCGACGATGCTGTTCCGCGCGCAACCGAGTCGGTGCGAACCACGCCGTGGCCGCAATCCACACGCCGAGCGGTCCCAGCACGAGGGTGTAATCCTCTTTCAC
>JAKEEV010001172.1 GCA_022616395.1 Planctomycetia bacterium
AGCGACTTGGTGAACATCAGACCGAACGCGAGCCGGCCAAGCAACCGCGCGTAGAAGAGAACCGACACCACCAACAGCGGAATGCCCACGAAGAGCAAGTGCCATTCGCCTTTGGTCAGAAATGACCACTGGAACGCGACACCAAAGAGCGCGAACACCGGCAGCGACAATGCGAAGAATCCCAGCGTGACCGCGGGCTTCTGAGCGAGGCGTGCGAACACATCCGGGTGTATCGGAATCCACACGCTTGATGCGCTGAGCGATGAAAGTTGACTGATGGGATAGAGTGCCCAGAGGAACAGAAGCGGCACGCCGAGTTTCAGCCAACCGGCATCGGCACCGGAGGCGAATGCGCGACCGATGAAGTACGCGGGTCCAAGCCACAGCCCAATGAGCCACCCGAGGTAAAAGACTTTCCAGAAGTTGTCGAGAATCGGCTCGCTGATCCAGGTGACTTCCTTCGCGCCGGCTCCGGTGCTTTCCAGAACGGTCAGATAGTAATGTGCCGCGAACAGAAGGAACACAAACCCCGCGATGGTCGAACCAACCAGCGCGGGCACGAAGATAACAGCTCGAAGGTCCATAACAATACCACGATGCGAAGTGACTTTTGAGGGGGGTATCCACCCCCTGTTTTCATTCTGCTGTGTTTCGCACACGAATCATGGGTTTTGGTGCGCTTGGGCCTGGGGCCATGTGGCCTTTATGGCGACCATTTGCTGGAAATCATGGGGTTTAAAAAGGCCACCCGGTGGCCATCGTGACCAAGCGACCCTCACGAGAACGTCCAAGCGCCGATGTGCGCCGACTCAGCGCGTGGTATTGGCCGGTGGGATGGCCCAAGGGCACCCGCACTGCCAATAATCGTCCTCAATTAACAACCATGAGTGATAAGTGAACATTTGTCAAGTAACAGATTGCAACAAACCCCTCCCAAGCGCAACGAAGTTCCCCACAACCAGATTACGAGCGATTCGGAGACAGGATACAGACGTGCCAGACGGTGTGCGATTTCAGAGGGTCGGATGTTCAGGCCGAATGACACCGACCCTGATGCTCAGGTGTTCTGAGTTATTGGCTTTGGCCATGTTCTTTATCGCCGCAAAGGAAGTCACGACTTGGGACCGGAATCCGTGATAGGCGTTGACGGCAGCAACGGCTTCCTCTCCTGTGATGTGGACATCTTTCGGCCACTTCGGATGCATGAGTCTGTCGCGCACCTTGATTGCAGTTTTCAGATTCGACCACCATTCGGTATTCGCGTCGAACTTCTCAGCAGTACCTAATGCTCTCTCCTGCAACACGAAGGCGAAACGGATATTGTCTGCAAGTCGAATGCGGGCCGGTCGTCCGACAACTTCGCCCTTGTCCGTGATTTCGTACTCACGATCCATCGCGAACAGCACCTCGACATCCGTGAGGCCACGTTCGTACTTCCCGCAGTACATCACAGCCTTGAGCTTCGTGGAGAAGGTCACTGCTTCGATAAACGCGAAGATCGCACGGATCAGTTGGCGAGAGTGAAACTGGCAGTCATCGTAGCCTGTCGCAGTTGGATTCTTCTTCGCCTCTTCTACGACGCGCTCGACTTCGTAGAGACACCGATCGACGTCATCGCCTAACGTCAGGATCAGTTCTGATGTATTTCCTTCGTCTTCGCCTGTTTGCTCTTCCACGGTTGCACCATTCACTTTCTCGGGTTGTTCACTTCACAGCATCGCGTTTCGCGATCGCCTCCCGCTTATCCTGCGGTAGACTCGCGTAGGCAGTCTGGATCTGCTTTCGTTTGCTGATCATCTGCTCCACTATGTAGTTCAGCAGCCAGAACAGAAACAACACAGTGGCCGGTTGGTCCCCTTCGCTCACAAACCCCTCGTGGACAGTCTGGTTCGAGAGGACTCGCATCAAGTCGAGTGCCTGCTGCTGGATGTCAGGTGCCAATCCAACTTTGACGAGTTCCGCGATGGCTCTGTTTGGGTCATCCTTGTTTACTCCCAGGTGCGGGAACAGTTTCGTGAACGCGAGACGGAGCAACCCTCCTGCTCCGCGTGCGGATAAATCGAACACGTTCCGCGCTTCCATGTAGAGGGCCTTCACATCCTCTGGCATGTCCGCGACCGGCAACGGTGCGGTCGATCCTTGCGGGAACACCATCTGAATCCCAAGCCACATCGCCATCTTCGTGCAGTAGTGGCAGCGAGACACGCCCGCTTGCCCCGCGTGGGTGTTGAGCTCTTGATGTTTCGCATTCGCTTCGGGGATGTAGAAGAGCGGGAACCAGTCCTGCTTTGCGAGCGTGTTGCAGTGCGGGCAGACGAAGCGTTGAGCATTCCGCCGTGGGATCTGATCGTTCGGTCTGGCTGTTCCTGACATTGTTGCCTCACCTTGGGTACCTGTTCGATTGTCTACTGAACGACACCCGACAGCAAGGCAGGTTCGCGCAGTGAAATGCAAAAGCTCCAGCCACCATGGCTGGAGCTTCACTCGGCAAACGTGTCTCCTTCTCACGCCGTCGCCAACTCCAGACTGAGTTTCTTCGCATCGGAGGCGAGTTTGCGGACGTCCTGAGTGATTCGCATCGAGCAGAACTTCGGGCCGCACATCGAGCAGAACTTCGCGCTCTTGAACACTTCCTGCGGAAGCGTTTCATCGTGCATCTTGCGCGCGGTTTCCGGATCGAGCGACAAATCGAACTGCCGGTTCCAGTCGAACTCGAAACGCGCTTTTGAGAGAGCATCATCGCGCTCACGCACTCGCGCACGCCCACGCGCGATGTCTCCGGCATGAGCCGCGATCTTGTAGGCGATCACGCCTTGCCGGACGTCGTCCTTGTTCGGTAAGCCGAGGTGCTCCTTCGGAGTGACATAACACAACATGCTCGCTCCGGCTTCTGCTGCAAGAGCTGCACCGATCGCGCTCGTAATGTGGTCGTAGCCCGGCGCGATGTCGGTGACGAGCGGGCCAAGCACATAGAACGGCGCATCGAAGCAGAGTTCGCGCTCCTTCTCGATGTTCATCTTCACCAGATGCATCGGAATGTGCCCCGGCCCCTCGATCATCACCTGACAACCCATCTCCCACGCCTTGAGTGTCAGTTCGCCAAGCGTCTTCAGTTCCGCGAACTGTGCCTGATCGTTCGCATCCGCCAGACAGCCCGGCCGCAGGCCATCACCAAGCGAGTACGTGACATCGTAAGCTCGCATGATCTCGCACAGTTCGCTGAAGTGCGTGTACCACGCGTTCTGCTTGTGGTGCTCGACCATCCACGCGGCCATCAGCGATCCCCCTCGACTCACGATCCCGGTTACGCGGTCGCTCGTCAGAGCCACATATTCCAGAAGCACGCCCGCGTGAATCGTCATGTAATCCACGCCCTGCTTCGCCTGATGTTCCACCATGTCCAGCAGCATTCGCGGAGTGATCTCACGCGGGTCCTTCACCTGCTGAATGATCTGGTAAACCGGCACGGTGCCAATCGGAACGGGCGAGGCGTCGATGATCGCCTGACGGATTCCGTCGATGTTCCCGCCGGTGGAAAGATCCATCACCGTATCGGAACCGAGTTCCACCGCGGTGCGGAGCTTCTCCAGTTCGTCCTCGACCTTGCCCGTCACCGCGGAGTTGCCGATGTTGGCGTTAATCTTGCACTTCGAGGCGACCCCGATGCACATCGGAGCGAGTTTCTTTTTCAAGTGAACCTTGTTCGCGGGGATCACCATTCGCCCGCGTGCGACTTCCGAGCGGATCAGTTCCGGGTGCAAGTCTTCACGCCGAGCGACGAACTCCATCTCTGGAGTGACGATGCCCTTGCGGGCGGATTCAAGCTGAGTCATGGGAGTAGCGTGGAACGCGGAGTGCGGAACGCGGAACGGAAAGCCGGAATCGGGAGTAACTGTTTTCAGCTCCGAGTTCCGCGCTCCACGTTCCGCGCTCGAAATGTCGCCTTCCTGCGCGGCATGACCCGCTCAGGTTCGAGGGTGTGTTCTCAGCCCGAGCAACTAGCTCAGGCACCCCTGGCGATGGTGTCGTTGTAGTACGAGGTAACGGTGTCCGTCAATGAGAACGACCCCGCGGTTTGTCACCGCGGGGTCGCGCCAGTGCGTCCCCCAACACACCGACGATGGTTCAACCCGGCTGTGCCGAGCAGGCATCAATCAGAGCCGCGACCGTCAGGGAGCGTTCTTCGTTAACCGCTCCCTGAAGGTCGCGGCTCTGATTAAGTTCTTCGTTAACCGCTCCCTGACGGTCGCGGGTCTGATTAA
>JAKEEV010001173.1 GCA_022616395.1 Planctomycetia bacterium
CACGACCGCGTTGCGCGTGAACTCTTCGTAAATGTAATCGTTGCCGATCAACTTCTGGATGATCGCTTTCTGCTTGTCGGCGGGCAGACCGTCGGGCATGGTCGGCGTGGGGAACTTCACCGTCATCTTGTTGCCGACAGGCAGCCCGGTCTCCAGAAGGTTCTTGTAGAGCGGGTTGTCGGTTTCGTGCTTGGCGGCTGGTTGGGCAACCGGAAGTGTGAGCGATACCACGAGGAGTGCGTACATGGAAGTTCTTCCCTGGTGTCATGAGCGAGAGCGGGCTTGGGTTAAGAGTTGCCGCAAACCGTCTTCGAGGTCGCGGGCTTGGTCGGCCGTGAAGCGAGTTTTCTCCGCCAGAGAGACGATTTCTTCCGGTAGTGCCACCTGTAGGAGGTGTTTGGGTAATCTGTCCACCGCGAATGCCAAATCGGACGCGCCACCCACAATGTTGAATTCCGATTCATCCGGGATCAACTCTGACTCGTCCACCGTGTTCGGAGCGAGATAGACCGCGCTCGTCAGGTCCGCGCATTCGCCCCCCTCTCCACCCAGTCGCCATAACAGCACATCCAGCCGCCCCGTCGGCGCCTCGACCAACAATGCATAACGGTAACGCACCAGTCGGTGCTTATCCGAACAGCGGAAACAGACCGGCGTATCCAGGAGTGCAAACGACGGACCGTGAACAACAACACGAGCCTGACTCTGCACCTTGTAACCGGTCGTCAGTATCTCCTTCTCGATCAAGTCGAGGCTCTTGCCGAAGGTAGAGGCGGTTTCGGGCGTGATGATCGTATCGCGGGCGTTGATCTTGGTCCCCAATCCCAGCCCGATGGCTCGAAGCCGAAATCGCGTGTGTTCTCCTTGCCGCTCCGGGACCACATCCGCGGCAAACGCGGTGAACATCCACGATGCCATGCGAACGGTGTACTCGCGGCCAAGTCCGAAGGGGCTTGGCACACGCGAAACCTCGCTGGCTCTGACTCTCGGCAAGCTCTTGATCACCAGATGCGACCAACCAGCCGGTGCCGAACTCTCGACCACGGCTCCGGGCGCGATCATTTCCGGCGACCGAACGGTCACATCGTACTCGTTCGCCCAAGCTGGCGGCTCGGGGTTGGGGCGGAACCATCGAGCCACAATCCCCAGCGCCAGAGACGCCACGAGCAGCCCAATCAACCCAAGCAGCGCCAGCCTTCGCTTCATCGCTCCTCCCACGAGACCCCAAGCAGAGGTGAACATATGGCTCCCCGCGAGCACGGGGAGGGGAGGAGGGTTTTGGGGTTCCTTCCCGACCTGAAGAGCCTGTAAAACTCGTTCTTGCCACGCCCGATCAGGCCACACCTGATCGGGCGGATAGTGAATTTTGTTCCCGGAACCGAGCCGATTCCTGTCGGAGTGTGAAATCGTGGTAGAAACTCAACATTTTGGCTGAAAAACTTTTGTTAAAGGGGAAATTCCTCTGGACGTAAAATTCAGGTTTGGGAAACTACCGCTGGTTCTGAATCAACTCGCATCAGAACCAATTTTTCCCCCCTCAGCCCGAGGATGTCATGAACTTCCGCGCCCGTCTGTCTCTTCACGCTCTGGAAGAGCGCGAAACCCCGAGCGGCCCGACCCCAATTGATCCCCTGAGTACCACAAGTACTGAACCCACGGACACGACAATCACGACCACAACCTCCACAACGACAACCACCATTCTCAACGGCGCCTCCGGGGCCACCGGCGGAACGACGACCCCGTAATCGAACTTCGCAAGAAAGGTGAAAACGCAACAACCCCGACTTGGACGATCGGGGTTGTTGCGTTGTTCAGGCTCGCGCGGGTTTAACGGAACAGTGCGGTCGCAGCTCGCTGAATCTCGCGGAACTCGTACTGCCCACGGAGGGGACCAAGATCAGGGTCGGTCGCCAGACACTTCGTGTCGGAATACCCGTCGCGAAGCGCTTGACGGAGCAAGTTCAGTGCGATCTCCCGATCTTCGGGAGTGTTCGCCGAGGTGAGCGAGTACACGCACGCGGCCTGATAGGTAATCTCCGGATCGCTGGAGAGCAGCCGGGCCTTCTCGATCTCCCGGTGCGCGTCCGCGCGCTTGCCCAGGCGTGCGAGAATCACCGCGCGGCCAGCCACCGCCGGCGCGAACTCTGGGTACAGCTCAACCGCACGTGTCACGACCGTCAGAGCTGCTTCCTGATCCTTCAACAAGTCCGCGAGCACATGAGCCTGGTTTTGCAGGGCGGGTAGCGATTTCGGATTCAGTTCCTCCGCCTTCTTGAAGTCCGCAAGCGCGGCCTTCGGGTCTTGCTTCATCAGCGTCCAGCCGCGAACGAGAAAATCGCTCTCCTCCTCCAGTGTGAGGGTCTTCGTGATGGCGCGATCGGCGTCCGCGCCGGCCTTGTCGTTGCGGGCATCGCGGACAAGCGCGCGCAACAGGTGGATGTGCAGCGCGGGTGCGCCGCGGTCGAGCGCCAGGGTGAAATCGGCCTCGGCTTCCTTGAGCTTGGCGTCGGCAGCCTTCGGTTCTCCCAGGGCGATCAGGTTCTGTGCGATTCGGTAACGGACGACCGCGCGGTTGCGATAAAAGTCGCCGCGTGAGGGATCGAGTGCGATGGCCAGTGTGAACTCGATCTCGGCCTTGTCTGGTTTTTTCTGCATCCCGAACACCAACCCGCGCTGGAATGCGGGCCGCGGGTCGGTGGGAATGAGCACGCGAGCCGCATCGTAGCGTTCGAGTGACTCCGGATACTGGCCGAGTTGCTGTCGGCAAAACGCCAGACAGAACTGAGCCGCAGCGTGTCCGGGTTGTTCGGCAACGACCTGTTTGAGCATCGATTCCGCGGCAGAGAACCTCCCGTCGGAAATCGCGGCGACCGCGTCAAGGAACCGGTCGCGTGTGGTGAGCTGATTCGCCACGGGAGCGGAAACCGGAAGCGTGTCACCAGTGAAGGCAACGAACGAGACCGCTTGCCGTTCCAAAAGCGGAGGCGCCTGGCCTTCGGGGAAGCAACCGACCGCAGCGCGATTGAGCTTGAGAGCTTCGCTGGCGATCTCTTGGCGCTGAGTTTCGGGGCGTGTGGTCGCGTCCACTCCGCGTGCATGAGCCAGAAGCAGGAGCAACTCGCCCAGGTCGCCCGCCAGAGCAGATCGTTCCGATTCAGAGAGACGCTGAACTTCGGGCCGCTTCTGCCAGTTCGGGTCATCGGGCAATCCATAGGCCGCGAGCAGTTCCTTTGCCCGAGCAATCCCGCGCGCACGTGCGGCCGGGTCATCTGGCAGAATCAAGTCTAACCGAACGGTGTCGAGCGCATCTCGCGTGACCCGCACTCGTTCGACCGCCTCGGAACGAGCGGTCGCCTCCGCCCGCATGTGGGCCACGCCACCCAGCCCCAGCGCAAGCCCAACGACACACGCGGCCAGCATCCGCCCCGGCGTACCAGGATTGCGCTTGCGCCACTTCCCGAATCGTTCGCGGAGTGAGGTTTCACGGGCATACAGAAGCGGCAAGTTGGCGAAGTGTCGCTCGACATCGATTCGCAGTTGCTCGGCGCTTTGGTATCGGTCGGCGGGATCAGGAGCAAGAAGCTTGCGGACAATCGCTTCCTCCGCGGGGCTGACGGTGGGGTTGATGGCCCGGATCGAGGGCGGCCCCTTCCTCCGAAGAGCGATCAGAGCCTCCACATCTCGCATTTCTTGCGCGGAGGCCGGGAACGGAACCGTCGCCGTGAGCATCTCGAAGGCCATCACCCCAAGCGAATACAAATCCGTGCGAGGATCAATTACCCCGCGCCCGCGATGACGCAGGTCGAGCAGTTGTTCGATTGCCATGTAGGGGATCGTTCCTCCGATCATCTCGCGATCCGGCTGCGTGGTGTCAAACGACAAGTTGAAGTCAAGCAGCATCGGATCGCCGGTATCGGCGAGCAGAACGTTCGCGGGCTTGAGGTCCAGATGCAACACTCCGCGAGAGTGAGCGTGATGAAGCCCCGCGGCGAGTTGACCGAGCACTTTCATGACCGCCAGAGAATCGCCAACGAAGTGCGGGAGGTTCTCTTCGATCCAGTTGGGCGGAGCGACGGTGGTTGCACTCGTCGCGGTTGTCTTTGAGATAGAGCCGCTCTCGGTGGTTGTTCGAGCAGCGCGTGTGGTGGTCTTGCGGCCGGAGAACTGTCGGGAGGAGTTATCAGCGCGGTAATCGCGAATCAGATCGGCAATGGTTGTCCGGCCGAGGAACGGCATGCAGATCACCTGCACCGGCGGCTCGTCGTGAACCGAGTAGACCGGCACAATGTTGGTGTGCTGGAGTTTCGCCAGCCGTTCGGCTTCTTTGGTTGGCCGGAGCGTCACTTTCAGAGCCACGGGCCGACTGCCGAGCGACTGCTGATGCGCAAGAAACACGCGCGCGAACGCTCCGCGCCCCAGTTCCCCAACGAGTTTGAAGCCGAGGATCGTGTCCCCCACACGCGGGATTCCGCCGGGTCGTGGACCGCTCCCCTCCGACCACATCGAACTGTATCCGTTCAGTTCGCTCGCTGGCGGTGGAGTGATCGCGAGATCCCTTGGCACCGCAGAGGGTGAGACGACCACGCGACAGGTTGGAGGAACAAGCGGAGAGTCGGGTACCGAGCCCGGCTCGAAGAAGGAGTTTGGGGGGAGCATGGGCGCACAAGAAGGGGCGCCGGGGCGAACCGGCAGTTCGGAGCGGGGGATGGCCATCGTGGAAATCACGGGCGTCGGGCGGTGCGAGGAGGGCGAACAAGACCGACCGTGGTCGCCTCGGTCATCCAGTTTGACGGAAACGGGGCTCCCGAGCGTGCAAGCGTATCATCCCGGTTAGTGGGCTGTAGGACAGGAACCAGACGCGAGCAAATATCAGATTTGCTTTTTTTCCCGTGAATTGCGCGACCTAGCGAAAGCCGAACCTCAATTACGCTCTCGGCTGAATCAGCTCCGGCGCGAAACTGCTCTTCTTGAATTGACGGCTGAGAAATCGCGCCCGCGCCTCAACTGCTCTCACTCCGGCGCTGGAAGCGCAAGCATCCAGACCGCGAAGGAGGCCAGCCAGTGTTCGCCGGCGTAGTCTCCGCTGGCGATGTGCTTCAAGCCGGCTTCGGTGTGCTTTGTCGCGGAAGCGACCAGCGCCTTGCGCGCTGGGTCGTCCTTCGGGAGTGCCAGAAGGATTCCCCGAAGACACCATGCACGACTCAAGTTCAGTCCGTCGAGATGAACAAGCTGCGGGTCGGTACGGTCGGTGACGGTTGCGGGATTGAAGAGCGTAGCAGGTTCACTTTTCGCTGCACCCGGCAGATACTTGTGGAACCAGTCACGAAACTCCGCGGCGGGAAGGACGCGCCGCATCAAGTCCGCTTCACACAGGCTCGGCGATAGAAAATCCGCTCCGTCTGGTTCCCACCGAGCGGGAGCGTCCACATCCTTCGCGTAGTAATCCTTCGCGCGCGATTCGATCAACTCTTGCAGCTTCTTGTTTCCTGTCGTCTTCGCGTAGTCGTGCGCGAATGTTAGCCCGAAGGCTGTGTTTGAATGAACTCCCGCGCGAATCGGGTACGTCTGCTTCGGGAAATACTCGACGTAGCGGTTCGCGATTAACTCCGCGAGCGGTTTCAAGTTCGCCGACCACTTCTTCGCATCCGGGTCGTTCCACGAATGCAATTCCTCCGCGAGTTTGAGTAACCACGACCAGCCGTAAGGTCGCTCGAAAGATTTCGCCTCCGGCCGGTTGAAGTATTCGACCTCGGCCTTCAACTTGTCCGCCGTGAGGTGATCGGCGAGCACAGCTCGAATCTCTTTCGCTTCGGCCAAGTCTGGGTACAAGCGCAGGATTCGCGCGAGCATCCAGTGACCATGAACGGCGGAGTGCCAGTCGTAGCAACCGTAGAACGCGGGGTGGAGCGCTTTGGGCGTCTTCGCGTCTGAGTCGTTGAGCAGAACGTGCCCTGGCTTGTTCGGATACTCCTTCTTCGCGCCGTTGAGTGCCAGTTTCGCGAACGCCGAGGCTCGTTCGCGCGTGAGTGTCTCGGCGTTGGGGTTGGCTGGAGGCTCCGCGAAATTGTGAGCGGGCATGGTGAGAAGTCCCACGAGAGGAAGCAGGCTGAAGGCGAGCAACGCGGTGATTCGTGACACGATGAAATCTCCTGACGAGAAGCAGTTTTCCGCATCAGCGGCGATTATCGCCGAGTCGCGAGCCTCTGGCTACTCATCTGGAATTCATCGGTCTGGCGGTAGCATTTTCGCATTTACTCTCCTGTCGCTCTTTCCGCGAAGAGGATTCGCCATGCGCCGACTTCGACCGCTTCTTGCCCTTGCCGTGCTGTTCCCGGTTGCCGCGAGCGCGGATGACTCGCCCCAGTTTCGCGGACCGGGAGGAACGGGCGTTTTTACCGATGCCAAGCCGCCCTCGGAGTGGAGCGCGGACAAGAATGTTGCGTGGAAGGCGTCCATTCAAGGCGTTGCGTGGTCGGCACCAATCGTCATCGGGGACAAGGTCATCGTCACCACGGCGTACTCCGACCGCCAGCCGAAGCCGAAGGCCGGCGGTGGGTTTGGTGGCGGTTTTGGGAAGGGTCCGCCAGGCAAGGGCGGATTCGGTGGAGGAGCCGCTCCGAAGGAGAAGTATCAGTTCAAGATCGTTTGCCTTGATCGCACCACGGGGAAAGTGATCTGGGACAAGACCGCGAAGGAAGCCCGCCCCACAATCCCCACTCACTCCACCAACACCTTCGCGACCGAAACGCCCGTGAGCGATGGCGAACGCATCTACGCTTACTTCGGCATGAACGGGCTGTTCTGCTACGACCTCGCGGGCAAGGAAGTGTGGAAGAAGGATCTCGGATCGTTCAACATGCAGTTCGGCTTCGGCACCGGAAGTTCTCCTGTTCTCGATGGCGACCGGCTGTTCATCCAGTGCGACAACGAGCAGCAATCGTTCCTGATTGCACTCGACAAGCAGACGGGCAAGGAACTGTGGAAGGCCGAGCGGCGCGAGAAGTCTGGATGGAGCACGCCGTTTGTATGGAAGACGAAGAACCGCACCGACATCGTAGCGAGCGGCGGTCAACGCATTCGCGGATACGATCCCGCGACCGGCAAGGTGGTGTGGGAACTTGAAGTGGGAGGCGGACAGTGTTCAGCGTCTCCGGTGGGTGATTCGGAACGGCTTTATGTTGGTGTCGGAACAGGCGGAGGAGGATTTGGTGGCGGATTCGGCGGGCCGAAGGGCGGCAAAGGAGCAGGCCGAGCGGGAACGATGTTCGCGGTGAAGGCCGGCGCGACAGGTGACATCTCTTTGAAAGCCGGAACGACTTCCAACGACGGTATCGCGTGGAGCGTTCCGCGTGCGTGGCCCGGTTCCGCTTCGCCGGTGGTTTACGATGGCTATGTGTATGCGGTGGAACAGCAAGGCGGACTCGTGAGTTGTTATGAAGCGAAGACCGGCAAGGCCGCGTACACACGCGAACGCATTCCCGGCGCGCGAGCGTTCTGGGCTTCTCCGTGGGCAGCGGACGGGAAAATCTTCTGCTTGAGTGAAGACGGCACGACACACGTCATCAAAGCCGGGAAGGATTTCGAGGTACTCACGGTGAACAAGCTCGGCCGCGACATGTACTGGTCCACTCCGGCCGCGGCCAACGGAGCGCTCTTCATTCGCGGCGTCGATGTGCTCTACTGCCTGAGCGAGAAGAAGTAGTGTCTTTCGGAACCGCGACCGTCAGGGAGCGATTGTTTGCGCTCCCTGACGGTCGCGGCTCTCCGGAGGGCCAGCGCCAAGTGATATAGTGAACAGGCGTCATTCTATAGATTGCCAGATTGCCAACATTGCCACACACAACAGTTGGCAATCTGCGTCACGTTTGAACGTCCAACACCGAACCAAAACTCAACTTATCGGTGTTTGCTGTTTTCGTAGTGGTCAGCGCATTGCTCGGTCGCGACTCCAATTTACGCCGCAAGGGGAGGGCGAAAACAAAACCGCTCTGCAACTTTGCAATCCGTTGACAGATCCCGGCTACAATCAAACTGAGATACTACCGCCGCAAACGGTACCTACTCACGCATAGGTGAACTCGGTACATTAATGGTTGATGGCGAAGCATCCCAAACCACTGCCGCCGCTGGATGGGCCGTTTGTCGCAGTTGACTTCGAGACGGCCGATCACGATGCCGATAGCGCCTGCGCGGTGGGGCTGGTTCGCGTTGAGGAATCGAAGATCGTTCACCGCGAAACTGTGCTGATCCGCCCTCCGCGACCGTACATCGTCTTCTCGTACCTGCACGGCATCACCTGGGCGAAGGTGAAGGACGCTCCGATCTTCAAGGACGTGTGGACGCAACTCGAGCCGATGCTCGTCGGAGCGAAGTTCCTCGCGGCTCACAACGCACCGTTTGACAGGCGCGTACTCACGACCTGTTGCGAAGTCGCTGGCCTTTCAGCACCGCAGTTGCCGTTCGTCTGCACGGTGCAGTTGGCGCGCAGAAAGTGGGCGATTCACCCGACGAACCTCCCCGCGGTGTGTCGGAGGCTCGGTATTGGGCTAATGCACCACGACGCAGGCTCCGATGCCGAAGCCTGCGCACGGATAGTAATCGCAGCCTGCTTCCCCGGCAATTCGCTCTTCTCTGAAACGACTGGTAGTTAATCCAGGAGTACCCGCTCCCTTGCGGTCGCGGCTCGTTGTGAGGCTTGAACTCGCAGCAATCCAACGAGCCGCGACCGCAAGGGAGCGGTGAAAACAACTAGAACTTCCATCCCAGGACGATTTCCATTGCTGGCACACCGCCGAGCCACGCCCCGGAAGGATCTTCGAGCGTCATGCGCACCGGTTGACCAGAGCTAGCGCGAAGCGATGGCCGGGATCGCGCAGAATCGCAAGCGGTTGACCGGCCGCGTGCCGCGAGTTGACTTCATCCTCGCGAACGTAGCGCGGAGATGTAGTCAGCGGAATGCGAAGCGTCCAGCCAGGTCCTTCCGGTTTCGCCAACTGCACATATTCCGTTTGGATGACCACATCCTGACCGCCACGAATGCCAGCAATCGCGAGCGTGAACACATCAGGTGATTCGCGCGTGACCAGAGCCGCCTGCCTCCCGGTTCTCTTCGCTACCTTGTACTCTTCTTCCGCTTCCGCGCGTTCCTTGAGCGTCGTGTGAATCTCCACATTCCCGAAACGGATGCGAACGCCAGTGACAGCCGCATCGCCAGGGAGTGGGAAGCGGTAAAGTGCTTCGATTGCTCTCTCGGATTGTTCTGAAAGCGCGAATGTCTGGGTGAGCGTGAGGGCCGCGAGTGGGGCGGTGATTGTTCCTCGAAGCTCGGTTCGCCGAAGCGGAACGAAACTCTGAGGAGCGTCGGGCGATTCATCAACGACTTCGAGAACAGCGAATCCGTCTGGACGCGAATTGAAAAAAGCCCGTGAGTTGAGCATGAGCGCTCTCCTGTTGTGGTTAAGAGGAATTGGGTCTGCGCAGTCAATGACACGAGTGACGGTTTCGCGAGCGGTTTACTTCATGTGGTGAGAATGAGATTGCAGTCGAAGAAGACCGGCCGGGAGCAGCGAGTCCCAGATCAGTCCGCGGATGATTCCGCTCAAGCGCTATCTGTTTCGACCGACACGCATGACCGCGCGCGGGTTCGCGGGAGTGAGATGAACGCGATCCTACTTATGACACTAACTTGTCGAGCGGTGGGATACAAGAGGCCCAATCAGCGCACGAAAAAGGCCCGGTCAAGTGTGACCGGGCCTCTGAGTGTTCGACTTTCGCGCATTCACCGATTGGGCCGTCCTGGTTCCGAGATGGCTTCCAGAGTGGCTCCGGCCAGTTGCTCATTCTGAGTTTCAACCGCCAGATCGCCAAGCGAGATGATCCCGACGAGTCGTTTCTCTCGATTGAGGACCGGCAACCGCCGGATTTGCTTCTGTCTCATGAGCCGAGCTGCCTCGTTCGCGTCCTGGTCTTCAAACACGTAGACCAGTTCCGGAGTCATGACATCCCGCACGCGGTCCGAGCGAGGGTCGTGCCCCTCCGCGACAGAGCGAATGGTGATGTCGCGATCGGTAATCATCCCGGCCAACCGGTCGTTGTCGCAGACCGGCAGCGCACCGACATCGAGTTTCTTCATCTGACCCGCCGCCTCCTGAATAGTGGCGTCAGGTCGGATGCACACCGCGTCTTGTGTCATTACATCGGTAATCTTCATCACTGGTCTCCTTTCAGGTCAATCAACATTCGCGTTTGTGTTCAGGCGCGGTCGCGCAGCCCCCCGAAACTCCTTCGTGCTTGGCGCAGTTCGCACAGCAGTAGATCACACCGTTCTTTTCGACTCCGTGGCCGACCACGCGACAACCGCAGTGAGCGCACTCCGGGGCCAGCGCGTGAATCGCACACTCGAATGAGTCGAAGGTCTGTTCGCGGTCGCCCATCTTCACCGTGAACGCCTTGTCGTAGTCGTTGCCGCACACATCACACTTCGCCATTGGTTGTCTCCTTGGATTGAGCACCTGAGCGGGGGATTTACACACCGGCCAACAACGCGGGTTCTGCAATGGTCACGCCCGCGGGGAATGGTGCTGTTACCGTCAGCACCGGACACGATGCTCGGCGCACGACCTGTTCGGCCACGCTGCCCATGATGAGTCGGCGCAACCCGGTGCGTCCGTGAGTCCCCATGACGATCAGATCCGCCGGGCGTTCCTGAGCAACGCCGAGGATCACCTCGACCGGGTCACCCGATTCGACCTGCTTCTCGACTTCCACCCGGTCGCACTGGGAAGCGACTCCATCCAGACGCGACTGAGCATCTCGGATGAACTCTTCTGGGTCCGCGGGCACAACTCCCTCGCCGAAGGCGACGACCGGTAACGGGAGGACATGCAGCAGAACCAACCGAGCGTGGTAGTCACGGGCCAGAGAGCAAGCCAGTTGCAGCGCGGACCATGACCGGTCGGAGAAATCGGTTGGGTGAAGAATTGTGTGGATTGGTAACACGGTTGCCCCTCCTGTTGGGGTTTCGCGCGTGTGCGTCTGGTGTTTGGTCCGAAGTCAGTTTCTGAACTGACCCAGGCACACAATCCGCGTGAAACTGGACAAAAGCCGGGCCGCCGGCAGGCCCCTTCCCGTCAAGAGGCGGGCAACTTCTCAACGGCCGGGTTCGCCCGTTCTTTTCCGCGAGATGCGGTCAATCCGAGCGGATCCCAGCTTCAATTGACTCTTATCAGGTATGCAAACCACACACCGCACACGATGCATTCGGCTCGGTTGCGAAACTTCCACGCGACAGCCCACGAAATCACAGTGCGGAAGAGCCAGGGCAAGTTCCCGCGACCAAAGCACTCCGCGACAACCTCATGACTCTGTTTTGAATATCACAAGCGCGAGCGTAGGTTTCTGCAACCATTTGCTGATGGTCTTGGAACGAACGCGATTGGTAGAATCGCACTTGGCATCCCAACTGGGAGAGGAGATCGCGTGACTCCCTCCGCAACGAATGGTTAGCTTCTTCGGGACACGCCACACTGGAGTCTTGTCATGTCTTCCACCCCCTTCCCGACATGCTCTCGCCGGCACTTCTTCCGAGCCGCCGGTCTGTCAGCTCTCACGTTTACCCTCGATGGTCTCTGCACGTTCGCGCAGGAAAAGCAGCCCGCAACACCGGCGCTTGCTCCGCTGAATCGCTTTTCGCGAACAGTCCAAGAGTGGTTCGTTGAGCAAGTGCGTGCCGCGGAGAAGGTAGGAGAGGAAGCGCGCGCCAAGCTCAAGACGAAAGAGGACGCGGAGGCGTACATTCGCGCTGTTCGAGGAAAGATCGCGAAGTGCTTCGGACCATTCCCAAAAGACAAGACGCCCCTGAATGCGAAGGTGACAGGGAGGCTCGAACGCGATGCCTACACCATCGAGAAGGTCATCTTCGAGAGCCGACCGCAGTTCTTCGTCACCGCGAATCTCTATCTGCCCAAAGGCGCGAAAGGCCCGCGGCCGGGCGTTGTCGGTTCGTGTGGGCACTCGCACAACGGGAAAGCCGAACCCGCGTATCAGTCCTTCTGCCAGGGTCTGGCTCGCATGGGTTATGTCGTGCTGATCTTCGATCCAATCGGGCAAGGCGAGCGACTTCAGTACGCGCACCTCGAGAAACCCAAGCGGCCAGGAGTCGGCGTCGGCGAACACTTGCTCGC
>JAKEEV010001174.1 GCA_022616395.1 Planctomycetia bacterium
CGAACAGACTTCCCGCCGAAGTTCGCAACGATCTCACTTGTGCCGTTCTCACGCGGAACAACTCGTCCGGCAGCGGTAACCACCGCCGACTTGCCATCGGCGACCGTGTATTGCGTCTCGTGCGTAAGATCGACGAGTCGACCATCGAGAAGTGTCGCGGTCACGATGAGTTGAGCCGCGTCGTCGGAACCCGTGAGCGACACCTTCTCCGGGTGAACCGCGATGGCTTTCACTTCGGAGGACTGAATCTCCGCGGCACGAAGCGTGCTTGTAGAGACGAAGAGAGCAACCGCGGCGAGCAAAATCGCCCACGGACGGGCGCACGTCGTCGGCATGGAAAGGACCCTCTCGGGTTACGCAGGCGGGACGGACGTTCCGGCAGGAACACGCGTGGCAGGTATTGAGATTGTCGCTTACAAGTGGGCCAAGAGCAAGAGGGAGCCACGGAAAGGCGCACCGAACACCGGATGTAGGCGAACCCGGCCCGCAAGGGCCGTGGGTGTCCTCTCACCGCAGCACCCACGGCCCTTGCGGGCCGGGTTCGCCAACGCTCTCTGCTCACCCCATCGGGGGGCGTTGTTGAGGAGGCATGCGCAGTCGGCGGTTTGGGTCTACTTCCACCACGCCGAACATTTGCTCGTGTTGAGCAACGGCAGCGCGAAGAGCCTCGGCGAGCTTCTTGGCCGTGACGAAATTCATGATGAGCCGGTGCGTGAAGACCATCGGCTCCGCCACTCCGCCGGGCGTGACCACCGGGACATACGCGCCGACATCCACGAACACATCGTCCGTGGTCGTCAGCGGCCGGAACAGGTTGATGTAAACCGATTCCCGGCTCGATGTGTCGACCGGAATCTGAATCTGCTGCTGTTGCGGCTGCGCGGGTTGACTCGCCTGCGCGGGTTGACCGGGCTGGGGTGGTGTCACGGGAATCTTGGTTTCGTCGGCCATTGAAGGCTCCTGGAGTGGTGCAAGTGGCTGATCGCGGCGTTGGTGGTAGGTGCCGCTTGCCGAGCGGTACAGGTTGAAGAGTGCCGCTCGGCAAGCGGCACCTACTTTGCCCGCCTCGGCAAGGCCGGCCTACCAACAATGACCGCGGACTCGCACAGTATATCGCCCGTGTGCTACTCGCCAACTACCTTCAGCACGACTGGGGCATCTACCCCGATCTTTTGGAGAAACACGGACATCGACGCCACGGAGTCACGCGGCTCCACTTTCCCCTTCATGTGCAGCGTGACCTTGCGCGGAGCAGCCAGAGCCACCGCGTAATCCATGTCGAGCACCCTGAGCACATTCAGGAAGTACGGCCCGTTCTTGTGTGAATCGGGAAGGTGCCACAGATCGAAGGCCGAGACGGTTGGCTCGAAGATGCCCGCGTAAAGCGCGATCCCGGCCGATTCGCCCTCACCGTGCAGCGTGAGCTTCGCGGGCTTGAGATCGGCTTGCGACCGAAGCGCGGAGATTGCACGTCGAACGTCCCAGACCTGTTGCCCTTGCAGTGTTTGGCCCAGGAGAGCGAATCGGCGCTTGGCTTGAATCTCGTCTCGGCTGCCGGGAGCGGCCCAGCGCGTTACACCAACCCCGCGCGGCGCGATCACGGCAAAAGCGAGCTTCTGCGACTCCATCACGCTCTTGTTCTGAGCGAAGAGCTTGTCATCGCGTTTCGGCTTGCGGTCGAGTTGCAGCGCGGTAGCGAATTCCGGCCCCAGTCCGGTACACCAGCGATCCCACCCCGCGTCATCGACAACGCTGAGAATCACTTCCTCCGGTTTCTCGACCTTCGCGGACGTCAGCACGAACGCGCGAAGCGGAATCGCGGACTCGGAAGTGAAGTCTATCGCGTGCAGGCGAACCCCATCGTGCGTCACGTCCTCCGCGACCTTCGCGCCGAGTTCCGGCGGCTTCGTCGACCACCCCGCGAAGACCTTCTCTTTCAGCCCGGTCATGAGGTCCGGGCGCAGATCTTTGGCCCACCAGTGCTTCCACTTCGGCAAATCGAAATCCACAACCTTAAACGGCCACTCGATCTTCGCCGGCGGCACAAAGGTATCGTGAATCTTCTCGTTGAGCTGCATTTGCGGCAGCTTGTCGAACACCTTGAGTTGCTTCGGTGTGAGTTTTGGTGGGAGGTCGTCCTTCACTTCGCTCTTCACATCCTCCTTGAGCCAGCGGTTCATCCACTTGTTGATGCCGATACGAAGTTCGGGCGTGTCCTTGTGCGGCCCCTTCGTTTCGAGCAACTGGAACTTTTCCGCGTCATAGAGCGCGTACACCTTGCTCACTTTCTTCGCGATGCTGCGATACCCCGCGACGGGGAAGATGTCGTCCGCATCGGAATTGCCAAGCAGAAGCGGTCGCGGAGCGATGAGAGCCGCGACCATCGCGAAATCCCAGCGGTAAGTGTTCACAAAGTACATGCAGTCGCAGTGCCCCGCGATCACGCCCTTCTTGAGTCGCTCGGCAACTCCTTCGATTAGGTGCGAACGAAGATCGACCATCCCCGCGACCGGAACCGCGGCCTGAATGC
>JAKEEV010000159.1 GCA_022616395.1 Planctomycetia bacterium
CCGTGCAACCAACCGGGCGGGAGATTCGCGCGTGCCTCGGGCGGAACCCACGGAGGAGCGAAGAACATGGAGGAAGTGGTTCCTCCGTCAACGTGCCGTTCGACATATCGCTTGCCGTCCACCGTGACGGGAATTCGCACCGGGGGAAAGAAACCGGGAATTGCCGCTGACGCCAACAGAACCGCGCGGAACAGCTCGCGGTCTTCGGGTGTATCTCGGGCCGCAATTGCTCCCATATCCCACACGAACCCCCGCCGGGCATCGATGTCGCTTGTGCCGACGTAGAAGCGTCGCCCCTTCTGATGTTCGATCCCGACTCGTCGAATTCGGTCGTCAGTTGCGACTTCGCGGATGAGCTTGGCAAGCGGAGCGCTGTCCGCGAGCGATTCGGACAACAGCGAAGGGAGAAGTTTCCGTTGGCGGTAGATGTCTTCGTCCCGAATCGTGGTGTAATACTTCTGGAGTTCCCAGTCGAACTCCGGGCCGAGGAAGGCGAACGCTCCGAGGAGCGCTCCGGTACTCACGCCGGTCACCACGTCGAACTCCGGGCGCGTACCGGTCGCCGTCCAGCCGACGAGAACGCCCGCGGAGTATGCGCCGTAGGCCCCTCCTCCGGAAACAACCAGAATCGATTTGCGAGGGGAAGGCACCGCCGGCTTGCGGGCGGCGCGAGCTTGATTGGCGAATGCGAGTAACTCGTCAGCGCGAAGGACGCTGCGCCCCGCGGCTTGGGCTTCGGGATCGATCCAGCCGATTGATGCGCGGAGTTCCTCCTCCGAGCGTTCGCCGCGACCAAAGCAACTCAACAGCGAGCCTCGCTCGCCCACGCGACTCGGCCCAGCGCAGCCCAACGCAACCGCCAGGAACACCAGCGCAATCGGCGGCCCTCTCCGCGTCACCTTGCGGAACCACATAACGCCCCCAAATCCCCGTGAACCGCGTGGGATAGCGAGAGATGGGCAGAAACGCAAGGGTGAAACGAATTCTCGTGACCTCGCGGTTCTTGCGTCGCCCCAGATGAAGATTCAAAGAAGTATCTTGACATTGCGGCGCCACCCCCATTAAACTCCGCCCGACCGTCAAAGGTCACCACATCCACACGATCGGCCACAGGGAGGTTCTCGTCATGAACCTGAAGTACCGTTGTCTGGCCGTGGGTCTTCTGTTACTTGCTGTCTTCCTCGCCCTGCCCAAAAGCATCTCAGCCCGTCAGCCACCACCCGGAGGGAACAGCATCCACATCACCGTCGATACTAGCCAAGCCGGCAAGATCACCGCGTCTGGGACGTTCACGACGGCCGACAAGATCACGCTCAAGAAGGTCTTCGTCTTTGCGTATCGGACTGACGGCGGGATCATGCCCGTGCAAACCGAAGCTAAAGTCGACAATCAGAAGAAGACTTGGGGTCCGGTGACGCTTCAGGCTCAAGTCTACAAAGGGCAGTATTCGGTTCGTGCGGATGGTCTTTTATCCGACGACACTTTTATTGCTTCGGGCTACCCCCAACAACAGGTGGACGGCGACCTTCCCCCACAGTCCACCCTGGATCTCCTGTGGAATGGGGGATACCCAAAGAGCGACGCGGCCAAAAAGATCACTTGTTCGGGGTTCTATCTCAAGAATCCCAACGCAAACAAGACTGGGGACGTTCTGGCAACCATCTCGGGTGTTGGTGGGCCGTGGAATCAAGGCAAGATCAAATTTGATACCGATCTCAAGACGTGGGTGAGCGATCCGATCGTCGAGGTGAAAACGGGAGGGATGCTGTACAACGTGATCGTGGCTGCACCAGACGATGCAAAAGTTCAGAAGTTCTATTCCGCGCCGCTTGCGGCGACGCCGGTCATGCCCTGAAGGTGGAAACCGGTTCCGAGAAGCGCCTTACGTTCCAGG
>JAKEEV010001175.1 GCA_022616395.1 Planctomycetia bacterium
GAACTGCTGACCTCAGCCGCCACCCCTTGATACTACTGCCAAGCGAGCGGGTGTCACTTAACACCCGCTCCCTGACGGTCGCGGTTCACCCGGTCTATAACTGCACCTCCGGCAGAGCTTCGGCGGTTGGTTTGCTTGCGGTTTCGATGACAGTGGCCGCGAGCGTCAGATAAGCCTTCGCGACTGGCGAATCGGGGTACTTCCGCACGATGGGTTCGCCATTGTCGCCGCACTCCGCGACACGCGGATCGATGGGTAACTCGCCGAGGAAGGGCACGCCGCTCTCCTGAGCCAGTTTCAGCCCACCGCCGACACCAAAGATCGGCGTTTTCTTCCCCGTTGCGTCCTCGAAGTAACTCATGTTCTCGACGATGCCCAGAACCGGCACGCGAACTTCGCGGAACATCTTCACGCCCTTGCGGGCATCAATCAGGCTTACTTCGCCGGGCGTGGTAACCACAACAGCTCCGGTAAGCGAAGCGCTCTGGCTGAGCGTGAGCTGCGCGTCTCCAGTACCGGGCGGCATGTCGATGATGAGGAAGTCAAGCATGCCCCAGTCGATCTGAGTGAGGAACGCTTGCACCATCTGGGCGACTTTCGGCCCGCGCCAGATCACGGCTTGCTGCGGGTCCATCATGAAGCCCATGCTCATGAGCTTCAGGCCGTATTTTTCCACCGGGAAGGGTGTTGTTTTGGGATCGACCGACAGACCGAACATGATCGGCACCGAAGGGCCGTAAATGTCCGCGTCCATCAGTCCGACGGAATGGCCCTTCATGCGGAGCGCCATCGCCAAGTTCGCCGCGACGGTGGACTTGCCGACTCCGCCTTTTCCGCTGGCGACCGCGATCACTTGCTTGACGCCTGGGAGCACTTTTTGCGGCATGCCGGGATTCATGATTGCTCGTCTGGTTGTTTGGTGTCGGAGAGTTTTCGCAACACTTCGACGGTGTAAATGCCCGTGTCGTGCCCGTCGTTCCACTTGATCTGGTAGGCGTAGTAACCCACAGGAGTCATGGCGACCGGGACAGGCGCTCCGGCCGCGACTTCCTGAGGAGAGAGAATGCGGAACGGATCGGGCGGTTTGTTTCGCTCTTCGAGGCACGAGGCGCAGGGGCAGTTTGTGCGCAGATGTCGCCAGGTGGCGAACGTCGTGGTCCCATCACTCCATTCGATCTTCAGCCCGTCCCCCTCGCGCTTGAGGGAAACCGGACGGAGTTCGCCAGTCATGAGAAGGCTCCGAAATGCCCCTCGACCACACAAAGTGATTATATCCACCAACGAGAAAAGCCCACCCGACAAGCGCGTGGGCTGATCTGTAAAAACGAAAGACCCCCGCGGACCATCCGCGGGGGTCTCAACTCTATGGGGAAGAGTTGGTGCCTGTGAGCGGAATGCCGGAGCAGTCGCCCGCCCCAGTTCCCGTTCTGCACCGTGAATGCAACTCCGCCAGCGGCTTGCGCGATTTCCGGAGTTTTTCTCAACCGTTTCGGCGTTCGGCGAGCGCCTTCCGGGTCGCCGCGGTTAAGTCGATGCCCAGTTCGCAGAGTTGCCGGTCATCGACGGGAGCCGGGGCGCCCGTCATGAGGTCGCGAGCGCGCTGATTCTTCGGGAAAGCGATCACGTCGCGGATGTTGGTCGTCCCCGCGATCATCATGCAACAGCGGTCGAGACCCAGCGCGATTCCGCCATGCGGAGGGGCGCCGCTTTTGAGCGCATCTAGCAAGAAGCCGAACCGGGCCTGAGCATCGGCCGGGGTCATGCCGAAGATCTCGAATACGCGGCTCTGCACGTCCTGCTGGTGAATACGGATACTCCCTCCTCCGACTTCGTAGCCGTTGAGCACCATGTCGTAGGCTTTCGCGCGCACCTTGCCCAGTCCTTCGTTCTTGAAGAAGTTGTCGCGGTCTTCTTCCATCGGAGCGGTGAACGGGTGGTGCATCGCGTCCCAGCGGTTCTCCTCCGCGTTCCAGGCGAACATGGGGAAGTCGAGCACCCAGAGGAAATTGAAGTGCTCCGCGCGCGGCTGGAACGGCACCGGCGAATAGCTCTCCTTCTTCTTCTTGGCGACTTCGAGCTTCTTCTTTTGGGCCTCATCGTGTTCGGCTTTCTCCTCCCACCAGTTCTTGTAGAGCTTCAGTGCTGAACTGAGGTGAGTGCGGAGTGCTCCAAGCGTCTCCGCAACGCCACCCTCGCTCTCGCAGGTAACGAACAACAACAAGTCGCCGTCGACTGCGTTCAGCTTCGCGCGGAGCGTTTCCTTCACGGCGTCGGAGAACTGTTTCTCGATGCCGCCGACGAACTTCCCGCCCTCGACCTTCATCCAGAACAAGCCGTGCTTGTTGTACGTGGCCACGATTTTGGGCAATTCGCCTGACTTCAGCGCGGTGTTGCTGAACAGCGGATTCCCCTTCGCGTCCTTCGCCGCGGCGCCGCCCTTCGCGTTGATCGCGCGGACGACACCACCCGCTGCGAGTTGTTCTTTGAACACGGGAAACTCGGATGCAGCCGCCTCCGTGGACACGTCCACGATTTCCAACCCGAACCGTAGGTCCGGCTTGTCGGAGCCATACTTGGCCATCACTTCCGCGTAGGAGTAGCGCGGGAATGGCGTCTGGAGCTTCACGCCGAGGCACTTGTCGAAGATGTCCACCGCGAGTTTCTCCATGATGGAGAGAACGTCCTCGCTCTCGACGAAGGACATCTCTACGTCGAGTTGCGTGAACTCCGGTTGTCGGTCAGCTCGCAAGTCTTCATCCCGAAGGCACCGCGCGATCTGGAAGTAGCGGTCGTAGCCCGCGATCATCAGCAGTTGCTTGTACAACTGAGGAGATTGCGGAAGCGCGAAGAACTCGCCGTTGAATACGCGGCTGGGCACGAGGTAGTCGCGTGCTCCTTCGGGCGTGCTCTTGCCGAGCATGGGCGTTTCGACTTCCAGGAAGTTGTGAGCGTCCATGAAGTCGCGGATGACTTTGCACAGTCGGTGCCGCATGATGAGCGTGCGCTGGAGCGACCGCCGACGCAAGTCGAGGTAGCGGTACTGAAGGCGCAAGTCTTCGTTGGCGAGCTTGGCGTCGAATTCACTCACTTCAAACGGCAGCGGCGGGCACTGGTTGAGTACCTGAAGGACTTTCGCCTCGACTTCAATCGCACCCGTGGGAATGTCGGCGCGCTCGGCGCCCGGGAGCCGCTTCTGCACGACTCCCGTGATGGAGAGTACCCACTCGCTTTTCAGTTCGACGGCTTGCGCGTAGAGATCAGGGTTATCGGCTTTACGGAACACCACCTGAGTCAGCCCGTAGCGGTCGCGGAGATCGACGAAAGCCAAATGATTGTCCTTGCGGGTGGTCAGCACCCACCCGTTGAGGGTGACGGTCTGCCCGACGTGCTCCTCGCGGAGTTCGTTACAGGTGTGTGTCCGTTGCCACTGGGCCATTGTGTACTCCCGGCGGAATGTATCGGCGATTGAAGCGTCATTATACGGACGGTCGGGAGTCGAGATCGGTTCGCGATTGGAGTCCTTGCGCTCCGCGTGAGGTGCTGTAGTGTGGTCCGCGAGCGGTGTCTTTGAAGACCGCACACGGAGTGTGCGGACCACACTCCATACTCGTAGCGATTTCCTCTGGAATCATTCCAGGCGCAGCGGGAATATATTGTGGGTCCTCACGACGAACTTGGAGGGTGACCATGAACGTGTTTGCGAAGATTCTTGGTGTATTCGCGATGCTGGCGTTCGCCTTTGCGGGCGACCTGGCGAACGCGGCACCCGCCAAGGATGGCGATCCGGTCATCAAGGACACTGTCTGGAAGGGCAAACTCACTCAGCGCGGAGGTGGGCCAGAGTCGTATGACTGCGAGTTCACGATCACCAAGCGCGATGGCGAGAAGTTCGAGGCCGATCTCTACGAGAAAACCGGAACTCTGGAACTGACCTACCTCGTCCGCGGAACGATCAAGCCGGTCGATCCGAAGAACAAGGAGAAGGGGTACGCAATCGAGTTCGAGTCTTACGACGCCAAGGGTGTGAAGAATACAACCGCGATCATCAAGGTTCCGTACAAGGCCACGCTCACCGGCAAGAAGATCAAGGGCACCTGGAAACTGCCCGAAGATAGCGAGTTCGGGGAACTCGAAGGCGACTTCGAGTTTGAACTCTCGAAGAAAGAGTGACTTTTGTAGCCGGCCTCTGTGAGGCCGGTGTTTTTGTCGGACCGGGGTCATAGACCCCGGCTACAACAAAACTCAGACACGACAATCACCGGTTGCGGGTCGCGGATGGGTATGATACTTTGCGAGTTTACTCGCGAACTCTATCCAGGCACCCACCGTGACCCCACCCGGCCATAACCCACCACCCGCACCCGGTTCCGGCCGGTTCAAGTCTCCGTTTACCGACGGCACTCGCGACGACCGCCTCGCGTGGGCGGAGTTGTGCAATTTGCAGCGCAGAATCCTGCCGCAAATTCCGCCCGCGGTTCCCGGCTATCGACTCAGTTTCGCCTATCGGCCGTCGTTCGTCGTCACCGGCGACTATCATGATTTCTTCCGCCGACCGGATGGGCATACGGCCGCGTTCATCGGAGATGGGAGCGGACACGGACCGGCCGCCAGTATGCTCATGGCCATCATGCGGACGATGCTCCACACGCTGGACATTCACTGCGAACCGGGCGACACTCTCTCAGCCGCTGATAGTCGCTTTCACCGACTCATTCCACCGGACCTGTTCATGACGGGGGTGTATCTCGTCATGAGAATGGGCGGGCAGGTCAGTTGGGCCGCAGCGGGTCATCATCCTCCGCTGTGGCTCGACCGTCGCGGGCAGTTACACACTCCCGATGACCTCGGGCCTGTCGGATCTGTGCTTGGGCTGGGTCAGGAGCAGTATCAGACGATGAACTGGCAACTGGAAGTGGGTGACAGGATATTGCTCTTCACGGATGGGTTGTGGGACGCGCGCAGTCACGCCGGCGAGCCATTCGGCCGAGAACGGTTGAAGGAATACTTCTCTGGGACGCTTGACCACAACCTTGGCGATGTGGTTGACGGGCTGGTCGCTCGGGTCACGGCTCACCTGCGCGGGGCCGATTTTGAAGATGACTTCACCATCCTGGGTATCGAACGGGTGACCTGAATGGATTGGAGTTACATCATGAGCACCAATCTTTTGTGCGAAGCACCAACCGAAACGATCAGAGTCGCGCGCTTTCTGCGCCCGGATATTCGAGAAGCTCTTAACTACTACGGACACGAGTTCGACGACATCGCCCGCAGTGACCTCTACCAGGAACTTCACGCGGCTGTGCTTGGCACTTTCCCCGAAGGAGGAACGCTGATTCTGAATTTCGGACTCGTCGAGGTGCTGACGTCCGCTTTCTATCGGCTCTTGATCCGCACTCTGGCCGACGTGCGCGCAAAGAACGGCCGGCTGTTGCTGTGTTGCTTCACCGACCACGCCCACGAAGCGTTTATGCTCATGGGCGGCTCGCGAACTTTCACTCAGGTCTACCCGACCGAGGCGAAAGCCGTGAGCGAAGTGCGGAAGTGACGCTTTCAAACAGGGGGAAACAATGAACGCGTTCCGATTCTGTGCGGTTCTGGTCGCTCTGTGCTTTGCGGGGGCAAGCATGGCTCAGGACAAACAACCC
>JAKEEV010001176.1 GCA_022616395.1 Planctomycetia bacterium
AGTTCAGTTTGGAAATCAATGGCTGTGGGCACCGCGAGCCACGGACAGATGTCTCGCGTGCCTTCAAATTCCAGGAAGCGAATCCGCGGAGTGCTTCCGTACGCATCTCGAGCATCCGGACCGGCGGATGTCGTTACTTCACCGATCGGATACTTGTCCGCGTGGTAGCCCCAACTCACCTGAAGCGGCTGAAGTCTGTCTTCGTTGCCCGGTCCGATTACTAGAAAGCCCGCTCCGCTTGGAGCGAGCAGCCACTTGTGAAGATTGCCCGTGTAGAAGTCCGCGTTCACTTCCGTCACATTCAGCGGGATCATCGCGGGCGCGTGGGCGCCATCGACAACCGTGATGATTCCTCTACGCCTCGCTTCGGCACACAATTCCCGCGCGGGGAGCACCAAGCCCGTCGGAGAGAGAACGTGACTGAAGAACAGCACCCGCGTGCGAGCCGTCATCGCTTTCACTGCTGCTTCAACGATCTCCGCGGGATCGCGTGTCATCGTCGGAAGACAGGAGGGGGGGCCAGGGGGGAACCCGTGGGGGGTTCCCCCCATTCCAACAGGAAATGTGCGGATCGTCACTCCCTGACGCTGACCGACTCGCTCCCAGCACCAGATCATCGCTCCGTATTCGTGATCGCTCATCAAAACTTCACCGGGAGCCGCGAGCTTCAAACTGGACGCAACCAGATTGATCGCCGCCGAGACGTTCGTGGTGAACACAAGCCGCTGGGGAATCGTGCCGAGGAATGCAGCGGTTCGTTCGCGTGCTTCCCACAAAAGCGGAGGCATCTGGCGAAGGAAGAAGTCCGTGGGTCCGGCAGCCAGGTTGCGACGAAGGACCGTGACGCGCTCGAAAACCGGCTTCGGGAGCGGACCAAACGACCCGGTGTTGAGCATCGTCACGGTTGGGTCGAGTATCATCCGCTTGCGGGCTGCTGCCCAGTCGTCGAAGGTCGAGTGAGTGTCTTTCATGCGTTTAAAGTAGTAGGCACACGCCGTGTGCCGTGGATTTGGGTTTGGGAAGAACGGCACACGGCGTGTGCCTACTACTTTCAAACCTCCTACGGGGTTGACAGACACGCTTGCTGCCGCCATCGTCTATAAATACTTTCACCGCTGTTGATCGCCTCCCGCCGCGGGGTTCACATGGCCGCACCCAAAAAGACCGCAATCCCGTATCCGCCCACCCCGCCCGATCTTCCCGAAGGGCTAACGGATTATTCAGACTCGTTCACTCGCCAGCAGAATCTCCTCCTGGCGGGGTTGTTCCTGTTCCTCGTGTTCTACATCGGCGCGATCCTCTTCTGCGCGATGATTTGCTTCTGGTGTATCTGGAGCTTCTACCACTGGTTGCCGCTGAAGATCGTCGGCCTCGTCATCTTTGGCATATTCTTCCTGTATCTGGTGAAGGGCTTTTTCAAGCGTCACCCGATGGACAAGGATCTGCACATCGAAATCACCGAGGACGAACACCCGGCACTCTTCGGGTTCATCAACAAGCTCTGCGAGGAACTCGACGCCCCGATACCCAACAAGGTGTTCGTCTCTCCCGATGTCAACGCGGCGTGCATGCCTCGCACCACGCTGGTGAACCTGTTCGTCGAACCGAAGAAGGATTTGCTCATCGGCCTGGGGCTGGTCAACTGCATGAACCTCAGCGAGTTCAAGGCGGTGCTGGCTCACGAACTGGGCCACTTCAGTCAATCCGCGATGGCATCGAGTTATGCCTATGTCGCCAGCCGGATTATTTTCGATCTGGTCGAGGGCGAGGACTGGTTCGACCGGATGATTCAGTGGTGCAAAGAGCGCGAGGGGTTCAAGATCATCGGTTACGCGGTCGGTGGCCCGCTGCTCGTGGCCCAGAAGATTCTCGGCTGGCTTCTGAAGGTGATTATCCTTCAGCGGCTAGCGGTCACGCGCGAGCGCGAGTTCCACGCCGATCTGGTCGCGGTCAGCGCCGCCGGCAGCGATGCGGCCACGCACGGTCTACTTCGTGCCCGATTCGGAATGCAGTGCTTCATCCAGGCGGTTCGCGATCTCATCACCGCGATGGACCACAAGCTCTACACCAACGACCTCTACTTGCATCAAGATCGAGCCGCGGTTGTCGTTCGACGCAAGAAGAAAGAACCCACGCTCGGCCTTCCGCCAGAGTTGCCTCAACCGAAATCCGGCGCGAAGATCAAGGTCTTCGACGCCGAACAGGATGAACTGGAAGACGAGGATGATCGTCCACCGATGTGGCGTTCGCACCCATCCGACTCCGACCGCGAGGATAACGCCAAGGAACAGTTCGTCCCCGCGCCCATCGACCACCGCTCGCCGTGGATTCTCTTCGCCGATGTCGCGGACTTGAAGGAGCGGATGACTTACAAGTTCTTCCGCAAGGAATTCAAGATTCCCAAGAACGCCGACCTGACCGACGCGGTGAAAGTGCAGGAGTTTATCGACAACGAACACGCGGATACAACTTACGACCCGAAGTACAACGGCATCTACGACGACCGACCGCTCGAACCGGTTGCACCCGACAAAGACGGCAACCCCGGCGACCTGGACGAACTCAACGTCCTCGTCCGCGATCAGCCCTGGACAGACGACCGCATCGAGAAAGTGCTCGGCAAGCTCTACGATGGCTGCCGATCCAAGGCCGAAGAGTTGGACGAGTTGCGCAAGGAGCGAGCGATTCTGGATAACACGCCCGGACAGAAAAGCCCGCGCCTCAAGCGCAAGATCAAAGACATCGACAAGAAACTCGACACGCTCTGGGAGTGGCTCCGCTCACTCGACCGCCGCGTGTATCTCATCCACGTGCAGATGGCCGGCGCGGTCAACCCCGCCTTGAAAACCGAACTCGTCGAACGCTACCAGTTCCAACTGGAAGTGCAAAGACTCTACTCCGAAGCCCGGTACAACCAGGAACGCGCTTTGGCATTCGCCCGGCTGCTCTTCAGCCTGCCGCCAGACCAGGTTCACCCGGAACTCGGAGCCGAGATCATGAACATCCTCCGGCAATCCTGGCGCGCTCTGAAGAAGATCATTCAGGACGCCCGCGAAATCAACCTGCCGGCGATGAAGAACTTCGAGGAAGGCGAACGGCTCGCCGACTTCATCCTCGAAGGAAAGATGGTCCCCGAACCGCCTCTGAGCTACGTCCGACTCGACTGGTGCCAGAAACTCGTCGACCAGCTCGCCGCGGTGCGCTCCCGGTGCTTCCGGTTACACTGTAAGAGCCTCGGCGGGATTCTCTCGCTTCAGGAACAGGTCGCGGTCAAGTGGCAACAACTGCGCGAACCAGTCGCGGCCGAAGTCGTCGAGGTGGAAGCAGTCGCGGCGGAGGTCATTCCCGCTGATGTTATCCCCGCTGAAGTGATCCCCGCCGAGCCAATCGCGGCCGAAGTGATTCCGGTCGAGGTCATTGCCCTGGAAGTGATCCCGGATGTCCCGATCCCAGCCTCGCAGATTCCCCAACCGCCAGCGGCAACGGCCGCGTTCGTCACACCGAGCGCGTCTCCTCCGTCGCCCGCGCCCGCGCCGCATCGCTCACCGCCGCCCGTTCCACAGACCCCCGCGTCTGCGCCAATCGCGGCCGAAGTGATCGAGCCAGTCGCTCCGCCCGCGCCGAAAGCCCCGGCGGCAACGCCGTTCGACTTCGACTCTCCTCCCCCCGCGCCGAAACCCGCCCCGACGAAGACCCGCAGACAGACCAGCTCGGTCGGCTCGGCCTTCTCGCTCGAAGACTCTCCCGCGAAACCAACCAAACCGCCCGCACCGACCGGCCCCGCGCTCTCGCTGGACGAGGAACCCGCGCTGGAAGTTCCTCCGCTCAATGCGCCAGAACTGGTTCTGGAAAAGCCCGCGGCGGTTCCGTCGAGCAAACCTCCCGTGCCCAAGACCAAATCCGCTCCCGCGCCGGTTGCACCCGCGCCGGTTGC
>JAKEEV010001177.1 GCA_022616395.1 Planctomycetia bacterium
GGAGCAGCGCGGGATCGGGTCGGAGGTCCACGCGGTCCGACTTAGTACCCGACCCGCATGAGCTCGGTCGAGTCTCTCGTGATTCTGACGTTTTCCGTGGTGTGATCTGAAGGGACTAGCGTTGCGCCGTCTTGTTCTTCTTCTTCGGATCCGCCAAGCCGCGCCGCTCGAGCAACGGCTGAATGTCCGGATCGCGGCCTCGGAACTGCTTGAACAACGTCATCGCCTCGTCGCTGCCGCCGCGGCTGAGCAACTTTTCGCGGAACCAAGCGCCGTTCTTCGCGAGCAGCCCGCCGTTCTCTTTGAACCACTCGACGCTGTCGGCATCGAGCACTTCGCTCCAGATATAAGAATAATACGCCGCGTCGTAGCCGCCCCAGATATGGCTGAAATACGCTGAGCGATAACGCGGTGGCACCGGAGCATAGTCGAGGCCGGCATCTTTGAGCGCTTTTGCCTCGAAGGTTTTGACTTGATCCGCGCCCGGGACAGCTTCGAGCGAAAGTTGGTGCCAGCGTTGATCGACCAACGTCGCGCCGAGATATTCGGTGGTGGCGAAACCTTGGTTGAATTTTTGGCTGTCGAGAACTTTCTGGACGAGCGCGGCCGGCATGGCTTCGCCGGTTTGATAGTGCTTGGCATAGTTGCTCAACACTTCCGGCCACGCGATCCACATCTCGTTTACTTGCGACGGATATTCGACGAAATCCCGCGGAACGCGCGTTCCCGAGAAATATGGATACTTCACGTTCGAGAACATCCCGTGGAGCGCGTGGCCGAACTCGTGGAACATCGTCGTCACTTCGTCCCAAGTTAGAAGCGTCGGCTGTCCCGCGGCGGGTTTCGGAATATTCAGATGGTTTGCAACAACCGGCTTTTTTCCGAGCAAACCTGACTGCGAGACATACTCGTTCATCCACGCTCCGCCGCGCTTCGACGGGCGAGCGTAAAAGTCGGCAATGAAGATCGCGAGTTGCTCTCCGTTCGCGTCGATGACGTCATAGACGCGCGTGTCGGGATGATAAAGCGGAAGATCAGTGCGCTCCTTGAACGTGAGCCCGTAAAGTTTGTTCGCCGCGAAAAATACGCCGTCCGTCAACACTCGGTTCATCTCGAGATAAGGCTTCAGCTGATTCTCGTCGTAGTTGAACTCGGATTGCCGCACCTTTTCCGCGTAATATGCCCAGTCCCA
>JAKEEV010001178.1 GCA_022616395.1 Planctomycetia bacterium
AAGAGCATTCACCTGACCAGGAGTTCTGTCAGGCTCCGTGACGAAGGAAGAACTCGCGGGCGCTCAGGAGAATCCGAACTCGGAGTTACTTGATCGGCTCAATCGGAGGCGGAGGGGGTGGACCAGGACGCTTCTTCTCCAGTTTGGTTTTGTTGGGATCAACCCCCGGTCCGGGATCTCCCGGCGGTTGTTGTTGGGCAGGCGCTGTGGTGGGCGACGACCCGCAACCCACAAGCAGGAGCAAGGGGGACGTCAGAATCATCACGGCCAGAAGTCGACGGATAAACACGGTGTTCACCTACTGTGCTGTGTGGGACAGGATGGTGCGGGGAAAAAGGCAGGGAACGCATTCCCTGCCCCGAGCGGCGAGTGATTCCTGCGCGGGGACAGCTCGTGCAGAAGCAACTGCTCCCTTGCGGTCGCGGCTCGTTGGTTCGCTGTGCAGAAGCAACCGCTCCCTTGCGGTCGCGGCTCGTTGGTTCGCTGCGATTTCAAGCTCTCGAACGAGCCGCGACCGCAAGGGAGCGGGTGAAAAGCCACTAGAAATTCTCGGCGATGACGTAACCATCCGCGCGGCCGGAGAGAGCCCGGTAGGTCGCGGTGGTGATGCCCGGCCGAAGAGCCTTCACCGAGCCGTCGCCGAAGGCAAACAGGATCATCCCTCCGGTGTGCTTGCTCGAGAATTGATACCACTGGGAAGTGGCGAAGGATGTCGGAAGCCCCCACGCGGTCGGCATGCCGCTGGCGCCCATCCAGGACAGGTGGAAGTCGCGGTTGGCCCCGTTCCCAGCCAGAGTCTCACCGAAGGCCAGCGTGTTCGCTGTGCCGTCGGCGATGTCGGTCATCTTCGTCTTTGAATTCACGTAGTAGATGCCGGGATAGAGTCGGTAGGTGGCGTTGGCCAAGCCCATGTAGCCGCCCAACCCACCGGCGCAACCGATGTAGTTGGCTCCGCCCGGCTGCCGGGCCGCCATGGTGCCCGTCAGGTCGTAGATGTAGTCGATACACACACTGGCTGCGTTGAAATTCCCAGTGCAATTGTCGCCCGCGGCGTAGAAGTCGATGATCCCGCCCCGGGATGGCGGAGTGCTCTGGTTCGGATCGTCTGCGGGGCACTGGTAGGTCTTGAGCTGGGCCTCGCTACCGGGCAGCGGACCGGTGTAGTTGCCGTCGGTGCTGTAAGGTGGCGTACTGTAGCACCAGGGAGGAGCGGCGGAGGTGGGATCGAAGTACATCGTTGGGAATCGTTTGTACAGCGGATCCTGTTCCATATACGGCAGGAGAAAGGCCATGACCCCGGTCATGGGGCCTCGGATGCTGCCGCCCCAATTCGCCGAGCTACCGAGAGTTCCATTCAGGTTTGACAAGCCGCCGGGTGGGAGAACTCCGTACGACGACTCGTAGTTGTGGGACGCAAGCACGATCTGGTGCAGGTTGTTGGAGCACGACATGCGTCCGGCAGCCTCGCGAACTTTCTGGACAGCCGGCAACAATAGCCCAATCAGGATCGCGATAATGGCGATCACCACCAAAAGCTCAATGAGCGTAAAAGCGGAACGAATCCACGGTTTTCGGAACATAACGACATCTCCAAATGGAAGTGAGACGGAATGAGAGGAGACTCGTTCAACTCCAGTCAGTTCAATCTTCACACGCTTTTCCGCCACGCGAGTGATCTCACACCCAGAACAAATGGCGCAAGCACCGAATCACGGGGCCAGGGAGAGTGTGAGAGGTCGTGAACTAACGGAGAGAACAGAGGTCGGCCGCGAGTGCGAGTCGTAGCCGACGCTTAAATCCCTTGTATTCTGCAAGCAGTTCGCTTTCAAGAAGAAATTGTAAAGTAACGATTTTTTCACAATTGAACTGAGATTCCGTTCACCACGGCTTGCCGATGGCTCGTGCCGCGAGGTCATAGCCATCCGCAGCGGTGATCTTGGCGCGGACGAAGTCACCAGGACGGAGGTTCTTGCCCTTCACGCGCACCGCGCAATCAATGTCGGGGGAATCCGCATACGTTCGCCCGCGGAAGTGACTGGCGAACTCTGGGTCCGGCCCATCAATCACTACTGGGTGTTCTTTCCCCACCTGCGCCTGCGCCCATTCAAATGCCACTTGCTGCTGAGTCTCCATGATCGCATTGACGCGAGCTTGCTTCACGTCTTCGGGTAAGTGCCCGTCGAGCTTCTCGGCCGGAGTGCCCGGTTCGAGCGAATACGGGAACACACCGACGCGCTCGAACTTGAACTCCGAAACGAATTGCCTCAGTTCCTCGAACTCCGCTTCCGTCTCTCCGGGGAAGCCCGCAATGAACGTCGTTCGCATCGCCAGATCGGGCCATTTCGAGCGCAGATCGCGAAGGAGCTTCTCTGTTGAAGCTCGATCCACTCTGCGAATCATGCGCTTCAGCACGCGGTCGTTGATGTGCTGAAGCGGCATGTCGAGATAGGGAATGATCTTCCTGGCGCTTGC
>JAKEEV010001179.1 GCA_022616395.1 Planctomycetia bacterium
AGTCCTTTTCGGTGATCCATCCGCCAATCGAAAGCCAAAGGTCTGCGTCTTGAGGAAAACGGAACGACACTGGCATGACCCCGATCACTTCATAGGGCTCGGTGCGTCCCACGTCGATGGTTCGCCCGATAGCATTCGGGTCCGCACCAAAGGCTTGCTTCCAAAGACTGTAACTGAGCACCGCGCGTTTCAACCCGCTGGGCCGATCGTCCTCGTCGCCGAACGTCTGGCCCAATTCCGGTCGCACGCCAAGCACTTCGAACAAGCCTGATGAAACGTGGCGTCCACGAATCCGCGTGGCGTCGTTGCCGGTGCGGAGCAGGAAATTCCGGCTGACCGCGGTGTTGTTGACGACATAGCCGAACTCTTCGATCGTCTGGCACTTATCTCGCCAGTCGAGATAGTCACCCCACGCCACCAGGTCTTGCTCAAATCCGGTTTCGGTGTTCTTCTCCCAGAGCATGACCAGCCGATCCGGCTCTTCAAACGGCAACGGTTGCATCAGCAAGGTGTGAACCACGCTGAAGACCGCAGTGTTGGCGCCGATTCCCAGCGCGAGCGTCAACACCGCGACGATCGTGAATCCGGGGCTGCGGACCAGCGTGCGCGTGGCGTATCGCAGATCGTTCACCAGGTCATTCACGAGTCGTACTCCCATCGCATCGCGACATTCCTCGCGAGTCTGTTCGAGGCCGCCAAACTCGACCAAGGCTCGACAGCGTGCTTCCGACGCGGACAATCCTGAGCGAACGTACTGCTCCGTCAGCATCTCGATGTGGAACAGCAACTCCTCATCCATCTCAGCTTCAAAGCGCGGTCCGCGCAGTCGGCCAATCAGCCGCGAACCAAACTCACGAAGCCGGTCGAGCCACATCGCCGAATTCCTCGCCTCTCGGTCTCCGCAGGAATGTCTTGGCAGTCAGACCGCTGTTCTGTAGAATGTCTAGGGGAGAGGATACACCGCCGCCGAACCGGATTCAAGAACAGTTTCGGCCACTCCCGGCGCCTTCGTTCGAAATCGAGGGGAACCGCGATGAAACACGCTCTCGCCTGCGCTGCGATTGTGAC
>JAKEEV010001180.1 GCA_022616395.1 Planctomycetia bacterium
ACCTGCTCGCGGTCGCGCTCGATGGCACCCGCTCTCCGGTGGTATCGGTCCCGGTGCCGCAAGAGATGGGCAACGCGCCGGACCTGACCCGCGATCCGGACGGGCGGATCGTTTACTGGTGCGACGGCGATAGGGGCTTCCTCGACGCGTTTTTCATCGACGTGGAAGCGAAGACGTGGGAGCGGTGCGAGTGGGCATCACTGGGGCACGGGTTTGATGTGAGTTGGTCCCCGGACTGGCTCGGCAACCACACGGTCCGGTACCGGGGTGAGGAGATTGGCGATCCGCGCCCTGGGCCGGGTGCCGGCCGAGCTTTGCCCAACTACAACGCGGCTTCGACGGACGGGCAGCTCGCGCTCGTCGGCCAGGACCGTCGCGTGCGGGTGTGGTCCGCTGGCACCGACGCCTGGACCACGCTCGATCTGCGCGCCAACACGCTCATCGGCTGGCTGAAGGAATGAGACGGATCGGTTGTAACGGTTGTGCTGTTTGGAGGAGGGTACGTCTGAGCGGTTCGGAGTTGGCAACGCTCCGTGGAAGTTTAAGATGGGCAATCTGAACCATCTTTACCACTCCTAAAGAGCCGCACCAATGAACACGCACCGCGTTGCGCTTGTGTTTGCTCTCGTTGTTCTCGCACTCACCGTATCAGGGGGCTTACACCCCCCGCTCGCCAAAGCAGAAGAACCCAAAGAGTTCGCCGCGCTCAAGTATCGGCTGGTTGGGCCGTTCGCCGGCGGGCGAGTGAGTCGAGCCTGCGGAGTGCCCGGCGATCCGCTTACTTACTACGCAGCGACTGCCAGCGGAGGAGTGTGGAAGTCTTCCGATGGCGGACTGACCTGGAAGGCTATCTTCGACGACCAACCGACCAGCTCCATCGGTTCAATCGCGGTCGCGGCGAGCGATCCGAACGTGGTGTATGTCGGTACCGGAGAAGCGAACATTCGCGGGAATGTCTCTCCGGGCGCGGGGATCTTCAAGAGCACGGATGCGGGCAAAACCTGGAAGCACGTCTGGAAGCAAGTTGGGCAAATCGGGACGATTGCGGTTCACCCCACGAACGCCGACATTTGCTTCGCGGCCGTGCTGGGCCACGCCTTCGGTCCGAACAGCGAACGCGGCGTCTACCGCACCAAAGACGGCGGCAAGACGTGGGACCGCGTGCTGTTCAAGAACGACGAGACCGGCGCGTCTGACGTGTGTATCGACCCGAACAACCCGCGAGTGATCTTCGCGGGCTTCTGGCAAACACGCCGGCGACCGTGGGAGATGACCAGCGGAGGACCGGGAAGCGATCTTTATGTTTCGCGCGACGGA
>JAKEEV010000160.1 GCA_022616395.1 Planctomycetia bacterium
ATTCCGCGCGCTTCTTCGCGAGGTCATCCGGTGAAAATCGTGCTGATCCTCCGAGTGTGCCGTCTTTTTCGCGCAACACGAACTCGACCGCGTAGGGTTTCAGGTCATCGATCGCGGACACAAACACACTCGCAGCAGACTGAGCCGCGTCCGCGGCGGAAACCGACCGCTCCAGAAGCCCTCGAACTGTCTGCACGAGCTTCAGTTGTTGTTTGGCGACCTCAACCTTGATCTTCGCGGCATCAACAGCGGCTTTGGCTTTCTCCAGGTTTCCGTTCTCTTCTTTCTTCGGAGCCGGCGGTGGTTTGAACTCGTCGAGCGATTTCCGTGCGTCGGCGAGTTGAGCCTCAATGCCGGCGAGCGCGCGCATCGAAGCGAGGTATTCGTCGGATGACTTGCCGTAGATCCCCTCGGCCTGCTTGAGCAAGTCCTCGTTCTTCAGTTTTGCGAGATCCATCATCTTCACATCGGGCGTTTTGGGCTTCTCGACAGCGGGTGGGTCGGCGGATCGGCTCGTGCGCAGAAGGGAAGCGCAGAGGATCGCGAGCAGCATGAATCGAGCGAGACGAATCGCGGGAAGGTGAGGGTGCATCATTGGAAGTGTCTCGCATGCATCTTGAACGACTCGCGTGACTGGTCAATCGCAGTTTACCCGCTGGTGTTGGGCGTCGAAAGTGTCGCGTATGCGGTTGCACTAATAGTGGTGGGTGAAGCAACCCAGCCGGCTGACGCCGGCGGTTCGACGGGGCATTGTCGAACCGCCGGCATCAGCCGGCTGGGTCAAACAAACCACTCTGCCAGTTGCGGTTGCACTCCTGTTGCGAGTTCGCTATTGCGCCGGAAAGTGTTCAAGTCGGGTGGATTGTCATCCGACACGGGGGATTTGAATGGGGGGATTCCGCCACACGCTGATTGTGTGCGCACTCGCGGGCTTGTGCTCCGCAATGGGCTGCGCCTCGGCGGACGTTGCCGATGTCCCGAAGGAGAAAGTGCGCGCCCAGGAACCAGCGCGCATCAGCGAGCAAGGCTTCCTGCTTCCTCCCGCATCGCTTTCCAGTGGAAAAAGTCCGCTCGCCGATCCTAACCCCCCACTGGAAGCTTCCGATTCGCCTCTGCCGATCAATCTCGCGACTGCCTTGAAGCTCGCCAACGCTCGCCCGCTTGATGTGCAGATCGCAGGCCGACAGGTGGCGGTCGCGGCGGCAATTTACGATCGCGCGCGGCTTCTGTGGGTGCCGAACATCACCGTGGGGCTGGATTACTTCGCACACAGCGGCCCGCAACAGAACTTCGCGGGCGAAGTTCTCAGTTCCAATCGCAACACATTCATGATCGGATTCGGGCCGAACGTGGTGTTCGCGTTCTCGGATGCTCTCTACGCTCCGCTCGCTGCTCGGCAAGAACTTCGTGCTCGACAAGCATTCCAGCAAACTTCGATGAATGATTCCACGCTCGCGGTCGCGGAAGCGTACTTCGCGGTGCAGCAAGCTCGAGGCGATCTGGCCGGCGCGCTATTGGCCGAAGCGAAAGCGGAAGAACTGGTTCGCCGA
Source organism: Planctomycetia bacterium (assembly GCA_022616395.1). Taxonomy (GTDB): domain Bacteria; phylum Planctomycetota; class Planctomycetia; order Gemmatales; family Gemmataceae; genus Gemmata. The sequence goes on from JAKEEV010000160.1 coordinate 1,551, forward strand.
ACAACCGCTCTGGCGAAGGGACTGGCTCCGCCAGCCGAGGAGCATCGCGCGAAGGCGGAGTTCGGTCGCCGAAAGTTGGCAGTCGCCGCTGCACGCGAACGCTGGCGCACCGCCAGCGCTGAACTGGCACGCTTGTTGCGACTTGATCCGGCTGCGGTGGTCGAACCGGCCGAACCTCCGTTTTTGCCAGTCACCGTGATCGAGCCATCGGTGACGGTGGACGAACTCATTCCGATTGCACTCACCACGAGACCGGAACTTGCCGGGCATCAGGCATTCGTGCAAGCGACACTGACACGCTTGAAGCAAGAGAAACTGCGCCCGCTGGTGCCCAGTCTCGCGGTCCGTAGCGCTTCAACCAACCCGGCGGGGACGCTGGGTCTCGGAGGTTTTGGCGGAGGAGTGAACGGAGACGTGAGGAACTTCGGCGGACGAGCGGATATTGACGTGCAACTACTCTGGGAGTTCCAGGCGCTCGGCTTTGCCAACCGCGCACGAGTAACCGAACGGCGCGCGGAGTACGAAGTCGCAACGCTCCAGTTGTTCCGCACTCAAGACCTGATCGCGGCGGAAGTGGCGAGTGCGTTTGCCCAGGTGCGCGCTTCCGCGCGGAGACTCAACGATGCCGAACCTGCGCTGAAAGAAGCAATGGAGTTGGTGCAAAAGAGCGTGGAGGGGTTGGGGCAAACGCGACGCATCGGAGATGCACTGACGCTCGTGGTGCGTCCGCAAGAAGCCGTTGCAGCGCTCCAGGCGTTCGCGCTGGCGAATGCGGACTTCTTCTCGGCGGTCGCGGACTACAACCGCGCTCAGTTTCGGCTTTACCGGGCGCTGGGTCATCCCGCTCAGTGCCTCGCGAGTGCGGTTTCGCCAAACTTGGTCGAAGGCACTCCGGTTCCCGAAATGAAGCCACCCGCGCAACCAACGCTCCCTCCACGCGTTCTCCCGATATCAGGAGTGTTGCCAGATGCGAAGCCGGAGCTGAAGCCAGAGCCTCTTCCGATGCTGCCAGCGGTTCCCACTCCGCCAACGGATCAACAGTGGACACCAGCCGGAGCGCCGAGCATCGCAGCGCCGAGCGCTGGGGTGTCAAGCGCTGAAGCGTCAAGCGACTGGCATCCGTCGGTGGGGCCGATAAAGCCGTTACCCATCGTCGGTTCATCTGTGAGACAGCCGCCTCCGCCCGCGTTACCTCTTGTGACCCCGGAACGCAGGCGCTGAAAGAAAGATTGGTGCTTTGATCTTGCCGAAGTGGATTTGAATTCCTATGGACCGTGCGGCATCTTAAAGGTAGGAAGTATCGCCCAGTTTGGAGACTGACGGAGGAATTGCAACTATGTGGGATCCACCCCTGGAACACCCGCTGAGGCGGATGTTCGCGGGGCTGACCGAACACGCCTTCTTCTCCCACCTCGGCGTGGCCGACCCGCCCCTGATCGACTACCTCTCCACACTCCTGACCCGGTTCATTCACAATGACGATCTGTACCGGTTGCGGGGTTCGTCCGGTCAACCGCTCACCGAACTCGTCGAGATGGTGATCGAAGCGGAGCGTCTGCCGACCGGCGGGCGAGTCCAGCGCGACTATTACCGTCACATCGGCGACTTCGCGCTCTTCTGGACCGGCGTTTACCCGGAAGCGGTCACTCGTCTGCGCTCGCGGACATCGAAGGATGTATTCGTGAGCTACACCGCGCAGGGCAAACGCGGCTACATGCTGACGAGCCGCCTGGAAGAAGAACAGCACCACGACGCGGAGGCGGAGTTGTTCCGCAGACTCAGCGTGCAGTTTGAAGTCTGCGCGATCGGGTTACGCAAGGTGCGTGAAGAGTGGGAAGAGTTGCGCAAAGACCCACCGGGAACTGAGATCATCGGCTGACTGACACGTTTTTCGGAGCCGCGACCGTCAGGGAGCACAAATCAGAGCCGCGGCCGTCAGGGAGCGCATTACGCGAGATCGCTCCCTGACGGTCGCGGCTCCGAAATAAAACCGGGGAGGTAATGAGCCTCCCCGGTTTGTCTTCGTGTCGGGGGTGTTTACTTCTTCACCTGGTGCGGAGAAGGCTCACAGGGCCGCTCTGTGGGCAGCGCAAGTGTGACGCAGTGGCACCACGATTCGCGGGTCGCTCCAGGCACTGGGGCGCACTTGCTCTGCCCACAGAGAAATCGGCCCTGGAACAGCCTTCCTCGCGTTGTGTGGCGACCCACTTAACTCAGACGACGCAACATCGTCCTGTTGCAAAGCAACGAGCTAAACACGCCCGACACATTCAACAGTTCTACCCACGCAGAAGAATTCCGCAAGCGATGGCTTCGCTGGCCCGTAGCTCTGAGAGCACTACATCACAAGCGCGGTCAGTTCCTGGTAGGTGAGCGGTTCGGCGAATGTGCCACCGACGAGGAACCCACCATGCACCGGCGTAACGTGAGCGACCCGGACGAGCATCGTCTTGGCGAGCTTTTGGCTCGGGTTCGCGATGTTGACTGCCAGAAGCGATCCGATCGCGACCTGTTTGAACAAAATGATTCCGATTCCGTCCAGTGAGACATCCCGGATCTTACCGGGGCCATAATCCTCCAACACCGGGCCAGCCATCGTGCAGGACGTACCGGCGTTCACCGCGATCCGCTCTGCTGCCCGGCGATCCATTGTGTCTGCCATCGTTCGCCCCCGTGTGTACGCTACGCTAACCTGGGCAAGGCCGGTTCGCCGGAACGCATTGTAGCACGCCCCGTACACACTTGGAGGGCGATCCACATCGCGATCCGGAGAACCGGTCACGTTTTGATGTTGGGACGGGATGTAGAGATTTCGCCGCGCAAGGCGGCCGCACTCAAGCGAGGGGAAGGAGTGCTTGTTGGTTTATTCCATTGGGTGGATAGCGAGTCCCACCACTTCGTTACCAGAAGGTGGAACTGCGAGTTTGTCCCACCTTCTAGACAGCCTACCAAAACTCTCGGCTACATCAACGCGATTTCGCATTGAGTCTTCAGAGTAGTAGGCATTCGCTGGGTGCCGTTCTTGCTTCCTCAGAAAGTGAAAAGACAACGGCACCCAGCGAATGCCTAGAGACTGTGTCAGAAGCGGCAGGGGTTGGTTAACTATACAAAAGTATCTTACTGGACGGATTTTTGCTGTCTAGTAATGGCAGATTGCCAGTGGGTGTGTGTGGCAATGTTGGCTATCTGGCAATCTATAGAATGTCGCCAACCCGGCTTTCGACCTTTTGAAACGGTCTCTTCTACTTTGGATCACTCCTTCGGCGGGGTGAAGTCAGCGATGAAGAGCTGGGCGGGGCCCGCAGTGCGGCTGCTGGTCCACATCACCTTGTCGTAGTTCGGACCGAACACCGGCAACACATCCTGACCGGGAGCGAAGGTGATTCGCGTCTTCTTCCCCGATTCAATGTTCATCCAGTAGAGGTCGTAGTTCGGAGCCATGAGCGGCTTCGAGTGATCGGCCGCGGTGTAGATGATGTGCTTGTTGTCCTTGTACCAGAAGGGCGCCCAGAATACCCACTTGTCTTCGGCCGTCAGCGCCTTCTCGCCGGTGCCGTCGCTGTTGATGACATAGAGTTGAAGTCGATCCTTCTCTTTGCGGTCGGCGCGGAAGATCACCTTCGTACCATCCGGGCTGAAGAACGGCCCGCCGTTGTAACAGTTCGGCGCATCGGTCAATCGCTTCGCGTTCGTCCCGTCGGCATTCATGGTGAACAGTTGCACGTTCCCCGCAGTGCCGGCGCTGTAGACGATCTTCTTGCCGTCGGTGGAGTAACTTCCCTCCGCGGTATACACCTTCGCGTTGGGCGTGAGGCACTTCAATTCGCTCCCATCAAGATTCGCCTCGTAAATCTTCATGTGGGGGTCGAAGTCCCACGAATACCGCCGACGGATGCCCTTCTTCTTGTCTTCCTCGCGCTGCTTGATCTCGGCTGCCTGGTGTTTCTTGGCGTCCGGGTCGCCATGGCTCGATGCGAAGATGACTTTCTTGCCATCCGGCCGGAAATAGCCACAAGTGGTGCGTCCGGTGCCGGGGCTGATGCGTGTGGCTTTGCCCGTCTTCAGATCCATCACGAAAATCTGGTAGAACGGGTTACCAGTGCCCTTCTCTTCGGCCTGGAAGATGATCTTGGTTCCATCCGGCGAGAAATAGCCTTCGCCCGCTCGCACATAGTCAAATGTGACTTGCTTGATGTTCTTCAGGTGGGCCGCTTCGGATGTCTTCCAGTCGTCCGGTTGTGCCGCGAGACTCAGAGCCAGTGGGAGGAGAAGTGCGTTCATCGGCGGGTATCCTTTCGTAAAATCCGTGCCTGTGCCCCTGCCCGTGCCCTTGCCCGTTCTGCTGTCTTTTCCGTCTTCCTTTTCTCGTTCTACCCAATCAGCATCGGGCACGGGCAAGGGCGCGGGCACGGAAAGAAGGCCAGGCAAGGGTACTGGCACACCACTTCAGCGCGAACCTGTTGGCAATCAGTGTATCATTCCGGGGAAGATACAAACCAGACGGAAGACGCGATGAACGAATCAACCACGCCCTGCGGCCTGTGCGGTCGCGGATTCTCCAAAAGCGATCTCACCAAACACCACTGTTTGCCGAAGGCGAAGGGCGGCACGAGCGAAGAGGTGTCGATGATCTGCTCGCAGTGTCACGGCATGGTCCACGCGACTTTCACCAACGCTACTCTTGCGGCTGTTTATCCCACCATCGAGGAACTTCGCCGCGCTCCAGAGCTGACCGCCTTCCTCAAGTGGGTCCGCAAGCAGCCGATCACTCGCAAGAAGAAGAACAAGCAACGCCGGCGACGGTTGTAAGTTTTCACCCAGCCTGCGTTAGCCGGCGGTTCGACGGGGGTTTGTCGAACACCCAGCGTTAGCCGGCTGGGTGAAAACTCGACGGCGCTTTGTCGAACCGCCGGCGTTAGCCGGCTGGGTTGCCTCAGCGGAGTGTTTCTTGACTGATCCTCTGCTCTCCGGCATGATCGGGCCGATTCATCTCGGCCCCTTGACCGGAAAGCAACCGCGATGCACACGCCTTTGATCATTTTGGTGTGGCTGCTCAATCTCGGAATCAGCATCTGGAATGCTTACGCCGTTGGTCTTGCGTGGGTGGAAGCCAAGCACGCGGGCGGGTGGCCGCGAATCGTGGCGTGGGCAGGAGCAGCGATGTCAGCGATGGGCTTTAGTTGGTGTTACTTGCTCATCTTGACATACGGCGCCTACGGACTTGACTGGCTCGACCTGGAGCACGTCGGGGTCGCGCTTCAGATGGGCTACGTCCTGCTCGTTCCCGGCGTCCTCGCGGCCGGGATGGTCATCACGCTCGACAGTTGGGCACGCGCCTATCGCGTTCGGACGCTGGCGAACATCGGACGCGCGGCCTGGAACAGCTACGTCCAGATTCACAACACCTTCCACGCCATTCGCGACTTCGACAAGGCATTCGGCAGCGTGCTGGACACAGCCAACAGCAACAGTTCCAGTTTCAGTTCTGGCGATTCCGGCAAGAAAAGCACGGGGGTAGTGTTCATCATCGTGTTCGTGATCGCGGTGCTGGCCCTGCTCTCCGGCATCCTCACCACGGCCGTCATTATCTACCGCGTCGCGGGCAACACGGACATAGAGAGCAGTGCGAGTGCGAGTGTGAGTGAAAACCAAAAACCAGACAAGTAGTGCGACTGCTGCGCAAGAGAGTGAAAAACAAGAAGACCAGAGCCAAAAGTGCTTCTGGTCTTCTGTCTTTGTCTTTCACTCACACTCACACTCGCACCCACACTTTCCGAACACTCGCACTCGCACTCACACTACTTTTCCCAGATCACCGCCTGTTGCACGGCGTTCTCGAACCAGGTGGGTTCGGGGGCAAGAGTCACGCCGGCCTGCACGACCTCGTTCCATCGTTGCGGATCGGGCGGGTGCTTCTGTCCAGTAAGTCGAACAAGCCCCTTGTGCGCTCCGCGAGCCAGCGTCACGTCCTTGTTGGCTTCAGCATTCAGGACATAAGCCAGAGCGACTACCGCTTCCGGTTGCCGGCACTGGCCCAGCGCGCGAACCGCTGCCTGACGAACTTCCAGATCGTCATACCCTGGAGGCTTCACATCGAGTCCCGAAGCGCCGGCGACCGCGGCCAGAAACCGCGCTGCATCTGGCTTGTGTGTTCGTCCCAGCGACTCCAGACACCGACAGCGAAGCGTCGCGACTGTGTCCGGAGGGAAGCCGGTCGGGCCAGTGAGCGGGAACGATTCGCCTCCGATGCGAGTGGGCGCGCGTCCGGCACTCAAGCCACCGATCGGAACAATTCCCGTTTCCGTCGCGGGCTTCTTCAGTGGATCCATCGGATCGGGTTGGCCGTCGGCCTGTTGATACGCGAGGATGAGAATACTCACAGCGCGCGGATCCTCGAATCGACCGAGAGCTTCAATAGCGGCGAAGCGCAGCACCGGGCTGGGGTCGCGTGTCGCGGACTGGGCAAGAATGTCGATGATCTGATCCTGATCGAGCTGCGTACCCTTGTTGTAAATCGGTTCCTTCAGCCGGTGCATGGCTTTTGCACGTTCATCTCCTGTTCTGGGCGGATCAGCGCGCAACACCACGACGGGATCTTCCGGCACAATCACTTGCCCAACTGTTTTGAAGGGCTGTTCGCGGAAATTCCGGCTGGTGACCGCGTCCCACATACTGGTGCAGCCTGCCGAAACAATCGACGCGCCGACGAGTCCGGCCAACAGCAGTGATCGGAACACCGTTCCGCCCTCCAGACCAAGAGGTCAGAAGTCAGAGGCCAGAAGACAAAGCAGAAATCAGGAAGCAGCGCGCACATAACAACCCCGCGACCCCGGATCAACCCGAGCTGAGATTCGTTCTTCCAAAAACACCGGCATTCGCTGACGGTCTACTGCTCTAAAACCCCTTCCCCCAATTGCGTGGGGTTCCGCTGGGTGGTAAGGTATCCGAGTCTGGCGGGAGTTATCCCATTCTTCCTCAATTCCAACTGCCCCGCTTGTATGGCCGACACCCTCGACGCATCTGGCATTGGGCAACTCGCGATCCGGCTCGGACTGGTTACCGAAGACCAAGTTCGTGAGTGCCTCATTGAACTGGACGACAGGAAAGCTCCGGCACCGGATATGATCCGGCTGATGCAGCGGAAGCGCTATCTGACGCCCTGGCAAGGGTCGAAGTTGCTCAAGGGAGATACCGACGGGTACTTCCTGGGCGGTTACCGATTGCTCTACAAGATCGCATCCGGCAGCTTCGGCCGCGTCTATCGCGGAGACGATCCGCGTAGCGGTCAGGTGGTCGCGATCAAGGTGCTCCGCAACAAGTGGACGATGGACAAGCAGAAGGTCGATCTGTTCATCCGGGAAGGCAAGCTGGGGTTGACGATCCGCCATCCGAATATTGTCTCGGTGCTGGCGGTCAACCAGGATCCGAAGACGGGTCAGTATTTCATCGTGATGGACTTCGTGGAGGGCGGCAATCTCCGCGACCTGCTTCAGATTCGCAAGCAACTGCAACCCGATGAAGCGCTGCGCTACATGGAGGAGAGTTCGCAGGGGTTAGCGTACTCCTATCAGCGCGGACTGACACACCGCGACATCAAGCCCACCAACATTCTGATTGCCGCGGCCACCGGACAGGCCCAACTGGTGGATTTCGGGCTGGCCGAGATCAGTCAGGGATCGACCGTCTACCTTCAGCGGCAGGACGAGCGCGATGAAGACGTGGCCGTGGACCGCACCGTTGATTACGCCGGTCTGGAGAAGGCCACCAATCAGAAACCCGGCGACGTGCGCAGCGACATTTACTTTTTGGGTACGGTTCTCTTTGAGTGTCTCACCGGCCAGCCGATCATGCCAGTGACCAGGGACCGCAACCAACGTATGCAAGCTCGGCGCTACATGGAATTGGAAGAGACGCTGCGCAAACTCGGACCTGCACTGGGTATCTCGCCAAGCATCATGCGGCTGTTAAGCAAGATGGTGGCGTTCGAGCCGACGCATCGATTCCAGACCCCAGCGCAACTGGTCGAAGCGATCCAGACCTGTCGGGCGGAACTGGCAGCCGGGATCGGTCAGTCGCGAGTGGCGAAAGGCCCCAAAACGCTCTTTGTTCTCGAAGAAAACCAGAAACTCCAGGATGCCTTCCGCGAGAAGTTCAAGGCCGCGGGTTACCGGGTGATCCTCTCTCTCGATCCCGGTCAGGCAGTGAAGCGCTATCAGCAGCAGCCATATCACGCGATCATCATCGACGCCGGCACCGTGGGGCGAGATGGAGTAGACGCCTACAACGAGGTACTCCGCGAAGCAGATGTGGGCGGACTGGATGTCAGCGCGATCCTGATTCTGTCCGAGGACCAGGCAGGCTGGGCGACCCAGGCCAAAACTCACGCTCACGGAGCCGTCCTGATCCGACCAGTCACCATGAAGCAACTCCTGGACAGGCTGAACCAACTGGCACCGAACTCGGAAGAGTAATCAGTGATCAGTAAACAGTGAACAGTAAACAGTGATCAGTCATCGAGTCAACAAGCAAGGAGCCTCTTGCGACTTGATGACTGATGACTGATGACTGTTCACGCGCGGCGCGGGTTCGGGTAGTGTTCCTGCATGACCTGTTTCATCTCGCGGACAGCGCGTTCCATCCCCACCAGCACCGCGCGTGATACAATGCTGTGGCCGATGTTCAGTTCTTCCACGCCCGCAATGCGCACGATGGGTTGCACGTTCCAGTAGTTCAGCCCGTGGCCCATGTGAACGTGTAGCCCGATGCCGGTTGCGTGAGCAGCGGCGGTACGGAGTTTCTCCAGTTCGCGTGCGAGGGCGGCTTCTCCTTTTGCCTCGGAATAGCTCGCGGTCTGGAACTCGATGGCGTGAGCGCCAACTTTGTGGCTCGCTTCGACTTGTCCCGGTTCGGGGTCGATGAATAGCGAAACGTGAATGCCCGCGCCCTTCAGTTGCTCGACGGCGCCGGTCACGCTTGCCATGTTGGCGATCACATCCAGCCCGCCCTCGGTTGTCAGTTCCTGACGCTTTTCGGGGACGAGCGTCGCCTCGTCGGGCTTCACCTTGAGCGCGATCGCGACGATTTCATCGTAAGCGGCCATCTCCAGATTCAATCGCGTGGTGACTGTGTCGCGCAGGAGGAACACATCGCGATCCTGGATGTGTCGGCGGTCTTCGCGGAGGTGAATGGTGATCCCATCGGCCCCGCCGAGCGTGGCAAGTATCGCGGCCGCGACTGGGTCCGGCTCGTGCGCTCGCCGAGCTTGCCTCACCGTCGCCACATGGTCGATGTTCACACCAAGACGAATCATTTCCCCTCTACCTTCCGGAGCTGTGGCGCGCCAGGTAATCGAGCACGACGCGGTAGCGGTCGAGTTCGAGGGCCAACACGCGATAGGTGAACACTGTGAGAGCCACGATGATGATACGTTCGACAATCGGGCTGAACACTGGAATGACCAGCCAGAGGTTGAAGACGAAGTAGTCAGCGACCAGAGCCGCGAGCACCAGCGGAAGCACGATCTTCGCCAGTCGGCTGATGCGGTAGCGCGGGTCGAAATACATCTGAGCGACGAGCGCCAACTCCACCATGATGCGCGCGACAATCCAGGCGCGGCGAGCCTGATCGACCGTCTCCGGAGACGGGAGAATCGTTCCGCTGGGTGCGGAAGCTGCTTCGGGTGCTGGCGGAGTGGGCGCGGGCGCAGGTGCGCTTTCAGTTGATTCTGTCATGCCCCGGTCCTCGGGTCTCTGCCTTCACGTCAGGGTAATGCGAAGCGAGTCAGTGATCAGTGATCAGTCATCAGTTATCAGTATCCAGAAAGAGCATCGAGCATCGATGCCAGATACCAGATTACCGATAACTGATCACTGATCACTGATCACTGATTACTGATTACTTCTCCACAATGGGGCTGGCTTTTTCAGCCGTGGGGAACTGTTGGGGCAGCGGGATTGTGACTTTGCCGGTTGCGGCCCACTCAGTTCCGCGCGTCAGTGTTCCCGCGAATCCCCAGCAGCGCATCGCGTTGACATCATGGCCCATCGGAGTATGGAACACACGACCCTTGCCGTAGCTGACGGTCCAGATCATCGGTTCGTGTGTCTTGGTTCCCCGCGAATACGCGGTCGCGAGCACTTTCACGTTCTCGATTGGCCCGCGCATGTTGTCGTAGAGTTCATCGCGAACGTGCATCCACTCCTTCGGCATTCCCTTCGTGATGGGGTGTTCGGAGTCGCGAATCTTCACGGTGAACGGGCCGGTGTAGGCGTGGCTGGAGTTGCCGTCCTTGCCGGCCTCAACGACGATCTCCTTCCCCTCGTCATCGAACTTCAGCCGCTTGCCTTCCTTCGCGCTGCGCCAGCCCATGCCGATCATCTGGTTGTATTCCTTCCACCCGCCGAAGGAGTTGTTCGCGGCGTGAACGACCACGAAACCGATTTTGCCCTCCTTGAGCAGTTTGTCGAACTCGGCGTTCATCGCGTTGCTCCACGGTTCGCCGTTGTAGTTGCTCACGATCACCTGGTACTTGCTCAGTTGGGGGCGGAACTTGTCGAACCGCTCCCGCTGCGCCTTTTGAAGTTTGGCAACCTTCGCGTCGTACTCTTTCTTCTGCTCGGGCGTTGGGTCTTTGAGTTTCGCCGGCAGGACGAGCTTCGGCGGGCTGGTCGCGACATCCACCGCGAACTGATTCGTGCCTTCGAGAATCTTCTTGAGCACCGGTGTTGTCTGTTGCCAGGCGTGGTTGTTCTGGCCGTCGATGAGGAGCACCTTGATCTTGTCATCGGCACCGAGGCAGGCGGTAGTTGCCGCGACGAGGACGAGGGCAGAGAGGAATCGCATGATTCAGACTCCAGAGTTGGAAGGGGTAAATCGGCGGTGTTCTGATTGTGCAGGTGCGCGAGGGCTGCCGTCAACAGGATACAATGGCTGAGTTGGGAATCTCTCTCGGAGGTACAACTGTGACGCACGATGAACATGATGTGGTGAAGGTGTATACCGGGCCGCTGGTGACGGTCGAACTTTATCAGCAGGCGCTGCGGGACGCGGGGATTGAGAGCAAGGTAGTCGGGACGGAGTTGACAGCGGGTCTCGGCACCGCGATCCCGGAATCAGTGGAGTTGTGGGTGAAGAGCGAAGACTTCGAGAAAGCGAAGTCCGCGATCGAACTCTACGAGAAGAACGAGGGCGCATAACAGCGCGAAGCGTACGGTGAATCAGAGCCGCGACCGTGAGGGAGCGCAATCAAGCGCTCCC